>JAZREB010000472.1:0-2263 GCA_045660585.1 Faecousia sp.
CAACCTGACCAACTTTATGAAAAAGAATGACGATGGCAACGGTGTGCAGGATGATAATTCCTATGTGGCTCACGACTACTTTGCATACGAAGGTTGCTACGGTGTGCAGAATTTGGCAGAACGCATTATCGGCAGCTATTATGTAATGGCAGGAACTGCCTTTGAATTGGATGCCTCCAATAAGCACAATCAGGTGGATTGGATCCTCAAGACTTTCCGTCCTGCTATGCACAATGGTACGATGATGATGCAGAGCAACGGCCGCTTCCCTTACAGTGGATTGGAATACGGCCGCTATGCGATTACGGCCGCCTTGCAGCTTCTGGGTTGCTTCGACCCCGAGGACGATCTGCAGCTTATCCAGTTCGTGCGGGAAATCGTCGTTCGGGACACGGAAGCGGAAACCCAAAAGCTCTATTCCGATTTGGCTGTCAAGCTGGGAAATGTCATGCTTGTGCAGAAGCTGAAGGAATGCGTCTTTGAACACAATATGCCGGAGCTGGGCGGCACGTATGCCCAAATGCGTTACGGCAATGACCGTGCAGTACAGCATACGGAGAATTATACTGTGGGTCTGGCCATGAGCTCCCGCCGAATCGCTACCCATGAGAGCATTAACGGAGCCAATCGTTACGGTTGGTACACCGGTGACGGTGCCATCTATGTGTATAATGATAAGACTTCCGTTTCCTATGACCAGTATGGCACGAATTTCAACCGTTTTGCCAATATGTACCGTGTCCCCGGAACGACCGAAGAAAACAGCACCAGCCGGAAGCCTGTTTCCCAAAGAGACGAATATTTTCCCGGTATGACCTACACCTCCTCCGGTTGGACACAGGATAAGAATAAGGACGGCGTAGATGCGGGAGCCTTCGTCGGCGGCGTAGAGTTGGACGGACAGTACATTGCGGCAGCTTTCGACTTTGAAGCCTATAGCTGGAGCTCTGCGGAGTCTGCCGTGGAGAAAACCAAGGTGAAGAATCCTGTGGAGCGGAACAATCTGAAACAGGTTCTGACTTCTGACCTGACAGCCAAGAAATCCTATTTCATGTTTGACGATGAAATCGTATGCGTGGGCAGTGATATCTATTTCTCTACCCGAAGCAATTCCGTATACACCTATGTGGACAACCGTGAGTTGACGGAAAAGACCGTGAAGGATGGCGTGACCACTTACGGAACGGAAGATGTTATGGTAGACGGTGTAACCTTGGAAAAGGTCAATTCCTTCTCAACTAAGAAGTACACCGATCCCGGTTGGGTTTATGCCGGTAATTTCGGTGGCTATGTCTTCCCCAAGGGTGGCAATGTGACGCTGAAAAAGACCTATCGGGAATCCTCTGCCGATGGAGACGATACCAACGACGATTTCAACAAAGTGACCATAAGCTCCGAGGCACGGACGGAAAAGCACAGTTGCTTGGAAGTGTGGATCGACCCCGGGTCCAAGCCTGTGGATGGCAGTTACAGCTACGCCATGCTCCCCGGCAAAACCGCCGAGGAAACCCGTGGTTACAGCGAGCGTCCCGATATTACGATTTCCAAGAACACCACCTCTTTGCACGTGGTCAAGGAGAATACTTTGGGCATTACCCCCATGGTCTTCTGGAAGGCCGGCACTTACGGTGATATTACCGTAGACAAGCCCATGGTCGTGATGGTACAGGAAAAGGACGGCATGTACACCATCGCTGCATCTGATCCTACTCAGGAACTGACCTCCGGCACCATTACCATCAATCGTGCCCTCCATAGCTGGGACATCAACAGCCGTATGACCGTTTCCGGCACCTCTAAGATTACCATTAAGGTGAATTTCAGCGGTGCGGAGGGTGCATCCATTGCCAGTGAATTCTCCATTGCGGACACTCAGCAGCTCATGTTTGACTTTGCAAAGGTCAATTCCGGAAAATATCACGACAAGCTCTACGGCTTCAAGAACTACGGCGATGTCAACAACTGGGCACCTATGCGGATCCCCAGTGATTCCCTGTCCTTCAGCGGGGGCAAGCTCGTTGTTCCCCTGACCACAGAAAATGACAGCTCCGGAAATCCCCAGTACCATACCTATATTCAGCCCTCGGATTCTAAGACGAACTTTGTATGGAATTCCAACTATACGGATAATGCCTTCCTGAATTTCAAGGCTTCCAATGCTGAGATTTTCCAGATTCGTCTGAAGTTAGAGGGGGCAACAGCCTATGGTTCTTACGATCCCGGAGTATATCTGACCTATTTGCCCGAGGGCTCCAACTACTGG
>JAZREB010000473.1:0-2375 GCA_045660585.1 Faecousia sp.
GTCATTGACTTCTATCTCTTCCGGGTGTCAGATGTATCCCTGGAGCTGTATAAAGCCTTGAAGGAAATGCTTCCCTATGTAGAGAATGGAAATCAAGGCTATTCCGACGGAAGCTACGCCCTTTTCGTAGAATATTTGGCAGAAACTCTGGAACTGTACCAAAAGAGCCGTGCTGTCTTTGACGATTCCCTTTTACGGAAGACTCTGCAAGCTCGTGCCGCAGAGCTTCGCGCCGCCGCGGCGAATTTGAAGATCGGTCTTGCGCAGGCTATGCCCGGTATTACCACTCTTCATCAGCTTCCTGTTATGACGGATAACTCTTCCTACGCAGGAGAGCAGGCGCAGAATATGGCATATATTATGCAGACCGCAAATGGCAAGATCATCGTCATTGACGGTGGCAGACGTGGAAACGAGGCTCTGTACCTCCTGTCCTATCTGCGCAATCTCACGGGACAGGCAGTTCCTCATGTAGATGCATGGATCCACACCCATGCCCACAGTGACCATGTCTATGCTTACTTGGATATTGCACAGAAGTACCCCAATTCCATTACTCTGGATCGGCTGTACTGCAATTATCCCACCAACAGCGAACTGCAGACCTACTGCGCAGATAACAACCCTGACAGTGTGAACTCTGCCATTGAGGCGGTCTACAGTGCCACCAAGAACCTGAAAAACGCCCAAGGCGGTGCAGTAGAGGTTCTGGAACTGAACTCCCGCCATACCGGCAAGTGCAATTCTTCCTTTGATATTGATGACGTGCATTTTGATGTGCTCTTGACCTTCGACGATATGATCGCCGCTACCAAGACCCTCACAGGCACCTACACCTGCACCATGGACACCCACAATACAAACTACGACAAAAAGACCCTGAAACAGATCATTTCCCACACCACCAACAACACCACCATGGTCTGCCGAGCAACCGTAGGCGGTAAGACCATCCTGTTCTTAGGCGATGCCGCCGCAGGTTGCAGTATTGTTCTGGAATCCTACCACAAGGCAAACAAATCCGACGCTGCCAAGTATTTCTCCCTGAAATCCGATGTTGTGCAGATGGCACACCACGGTGGCAGAAACGGACAATCCAAGGCGTCCTATCAGGCCATTGATCCCGATGTGAGCCTGTGGCCCTGCACCGGTGTTACCCACGAGGCTACCGGTGGCAGTGCTGCCAGTTCCACCAATCCCAAGGCATGGCTCACAGCCATGGGGGCAGAGATCCATCCTGCCTACAAGGGACCCCAGATCTTCTATTTCGGCACTGTGAGAAGCACCGCAACAGTATCCATTCCGGACAAGGTCAAGAACTATGTTTTTGATGCGGAATACTACGCAGAGCGATACCCGGAACTCCGTGCAGTTTACGGCACCGATACCGATAAGCTCTATGAGCACTTCGTAACCTATGGCATTTCCGAGGGTCGGTGTGCAAGCCCCTACTTTGATGTGGTCTACTACGCAAATCACAACAACATTAACCTCACCGAGCATGTCAAGGGCGATTACGAAAAGGCAATGACCCATTTCATCAACTATATGGACAATGCTTCCGAGCTCAGCACCGGCGCAAAGCGTCTGTCCGTCAACTTTGACCCCGCATACTATAAGAGCCAATATGCAGACCTATCCTCTATGACTACGGAATTCCAGCTCTTAGAGCACTACGCAACCATCGGCAATGCCGAGGGCAGAACCGCCACCCGATCTTCTGTATCGGAAAATGAGGTAAACTATCATCATAGCTGTACCTTTACCATGGTAGACGAGGCCACCCACAGTGTTAAGTGTACCTCCTGCGGAGCATCCTACAGCCGGAGCCATGAGTATGTATACGGTATCTGTCCCTGTGGCGCCCAGGAAGTGAAGGAGCCTGTAGAGGAAAGCGCCTGGAAGATCGGTCACACCCTGAATCTGGCATCGGATATTTCCGTCAACTTAGCAGTTTCCAAATCTCTGCTCAGTGGGTTCGACATGGATACGGTCTACATGACCGTGGAGGTCGACACCTACAAGGATAGTGTTAAGACGGGCATTAAGACCGTAGAGATTCAGCCTGTGGAGCAGGGGAATTATTATTACTTTACCCTCACCGGCATGACAGCGGTCAACATGAACGATCGGATCCGTTCCGTGCTTCACGGCACCAAGGATGGACAGGAATATTATTCTCCTGTGGATGATTACAGCATTGCAGACTACGCTTATTCTCAGATGAATAAGGAAGGCAATGTAGAATCCCTCAAGATCCTCTGCGCAGATCTCCTGCGCTACGGTGCAAAGGCACAGATCGTCAAGGGCTACCGTTTGGATACCCTTGCAGACAGCAAGATGACAGAGGCACATAAATCCTTCCTGTCCGACAT
>JAZREB010000474.1:0-1127 GCA_045660585.1 Faecousia sp.
ACTTGACGGCTCTGCCGGTTTTGTAGGCAATGAGGGCCGCCAGAGGCTGAACGGTCATATCCTCCTTACCGCCGAAGCCACCGCCTACCAGAGCGTTCTGCACCTTGACCTTTTCATAGGGTAGACCCAGCATACGGGCAACCTCGTGGAGGGTGGTATGGGAGCTCTGATCCGTGGAGTACAGCAGGACGCCGTCACCGTCGGGTACGGCTACACAGCACTCGGGCTCTAAGAAAGCATGCTCCGTCGAAGGCGTTTCAAAGTGCCCATGGAGGACGTATTTGGAGTTTTTAATGGCTTCCTCCGCATTACCGCGGGACACATGCTTGTGGGCGAGAAGGTTGCCCTTCTTATGTACCAGAGGTGCGTAGGGAGCGGCGGCCTCCGTGGGATTAGTCACGGGAGCCAGAATTTCGTATTCCACCTTGATCAGCTTCTTGGCCTTTTCCACGATCTCGGAAGTTTCGCCTGCTACCAGAGCAATGGCGTCCCCCAGGAAGTGGGTAATGCCCCCAATGGGGATCATAACAGGCCAGTCGTGAACAAGGTGACCGATGAGATTCTTACCGGGGATGTCCGCGGCGGTGAGGACACAGATCACACCGGGCAGAGCCTCTGCCGCAGAGGTGTCGATGCTCATAACACGGGCACGGGGGTATTTGGAACGTACCGCAGAGCCGTAGCACATGTTTTCGGGATAGAAATCATCGGGATATTTGCCGAAGCCCAGAACCTTCTCCTTTACGTCCAGACGGTGGACGCGGGAGCCGATCTTCCAATCGGTGGCGGAGGGCAGAGGAAGACTGCCTTCACGGAAGATCTTGGCGGCAAGGCGGATGGCATCGATGATTTTTACATAGCCTGTGCAACGGCAGTAGTTATTACGGATGGCGAAACGGATCTGCTCATGGGTGGGGCAGGGGATCTTATCCAACAAACCTTTGGCACAGAGAACCATACCGGGGATGCAGAACCCGCACTGAACTGCGCCTGCTTCGCCGAAGGCAAAGACATACACGGTCTTTTCCCAATCACTGAGACCTTCTACAGTGAGGACGTGCTTGCCCTCCAGACGGTCGGTATCGGGAATACAGGCACGGCAGGGCTCACCGTCAATGAGTACGGTA
>JAZREB010000475.1:0-4000 GCA_045660585.1 Faecousia sp.
TATAAAGAGGGTATGTTTGTACTGGGTGATGAGGAGAAGGAATGTTTCGCTCTGCGTCCCATGACCTGCCCCTTCCAGTATCAGGCATATCTGAACCGTATGCGCTCTTATCGTGACCTGCCCATGCGCTTTGCCGAGAATGCTACCCTGTTCCGCAATGAGGATTCGGGCGAAATGCACGGTCTGATTCGTGTGCGTCAGTTCACCATTACCGAGGGTCACTTGGTACTGCGTCCCGACCAGCTGGAAGAAGAATTCAAGGGCTGCCTGGAGCTGGCCAAGGACATTCTGGACACCGTCGGCATGCTGGAAAACTGCACCTTCCGTTTCTCCCAGTGGGATCCCGCCCGTGCCGGCATCAAGTACGAGGGTACCGCCGAGCAGTGGGAGGAGGCCCAGCGTGTCATGGGCGAGATTCTGGACAACCTGGGCGTCAAGTACGACATCGGCATCGACGAAGCCGCATTCTACGGCCCCAAGCTGGACATCCAGTACAAGAACGTCTTCGGCAAAGAAGATACCATCGTCACCATTCAGGTCCACATGCTCCTGGCACAGAAGTTCGGCATGGAATACACCGACACCGGCGGCCAGAAGAAGACCCCCTATATCATCCACCGCACCTCCCTGGGCTGCTACGAGCGTACTCTGGCTTACCTCATCGAGCGTTATGCCGGTGCTCTGCCCCTGTGGATGATGCCCACTCAGGTCAAGGTCCTGCCCATTACCGACCGTGCTCATGAGTACGGCAAGGAGCTGGCCGCACAGTTAGAAGAAGCCGGCATCCGCACCGAGGTTGACCTCCGTTCCGAGAAGCTGGGCTACAAGATCCGCGAAGCACAGCTCCAGAAGATCCCCTACATGCTGGTCATCGGCGACCGCGATATGGAGAACGGCACCGTTTCCGTCCGTACCCGTACCGGCGAGGATCTGGGCGCAATGACTCCCGCAGACTTCATGGCTAAGTGCCTGTTGGAGATCGCAACCAAGGCTAAGTAAGTCTTCCTTTCATCTATCTAATCAAAAAATAGCAGAAACCGTGTGTCGAAAGCAAAAGAACCTGCCCGACACACGGTTTTTTTCGTAATTTTCCCTTTAGAAAACTCTGTATTGCTTTTTCTCGGTATCTTATTGTATAATATAAAAAGATATCATCGAAAGGAGTACAAACAATTATGGAATCCTATGTAAATTTTGCAGTTCAAAAAACCATGGAGCTTCTGGCTATTGACAGCCCCACAGGCTATACCTCCGAGGCAGAAAGCTATGTTCTAAAAGAATTTTCCGCCTTGGGCTTTGAAGCAAAGCGGACGACCAAAGGCGGTATCCTCATCGATTTAGGGGGTGCCGACGAAAACGACGCCCTTCTGCTGGAAGCTCACACCGACACCTTAGGCGGTATGGTAGCAGAAGTCAAGGGCAACGGTCGTCTTCGGATCGTCAACGTAGGGGGCATGAACGCCAACAATGCAGAAGCCGAGAACTGCCGTGTCATCACCAAATTTGACGGCATCTACGAAGGCACCCTGCAACTGTGCAATGCCTCCATCCATGTTAACGGCGACTACAACTCTACCTCCCGTAAATTCGACGTCATGGAAGTGGTACTGGACGAGATCGTAGACAGTGCCGAGGACGTCAAGAAGCTGGGCATCGATGTAGGTGATTTCGTCTGTTTCGATCCCCGGAGCAAGGTCACGGCTTCCGGCTACATTAAGAGCCGTTTCTTAGATGATAAGCTGTCTGTAGGCATTCTCTTGGGCTTTGCCAAATATCTGGCAGACAACAACCTACAGCCCTCTCGGAAGGTCTATGTCCATGTGACCGTATACGAAGAAGTAGGCCACGGTGGCTGTGCCTCCGTCCCACAGGGGGTTACGGAAGCCATTTCCGTAGACATGGGCTGTGTCGGTGACGGTCTGCAGTGTACCGAACGGCAGGTCTCCATCTGTGCCAAGGACTCCGGCGGTCCCTACAGCTACGAGGTCGTGAAAAAACTCATTGCCGCCGCCAAGAAGGAAAATGCAGATTACGCCGTAGATATCTATCCCCACTACGGCTCCGACGTTGAGGCTACCTTGAGCGCAGGCTATGATATCCGCCATGGTCTCATCGGTGCCGGTGTCTATGCTTCCCACGGTTACGAACGGAGTCATAAGGACGGTGTTCTCAACACCCTGAAAGTTCTGAAAGGATACCTGTTATGATTTTGGGGATCAAGAAATTCTACTGGCTCTCCGCCGCCGCACTCTTCGCCTTAGGTGTGTTTTTCTATTTCTTTGTCTATGCCTATCAGTTTACGGGTATGGTCTTCTGGGGTCTGTCCGTCCTCACATTGGCCTTCGGCTTAATTAGTCGTGCAAAACGGATCCTGTTCCCCATTGTCTATGTAGGCATTTTGGTGATCGGGCTCATCCTCGCCGTTACCACCGGGGAGGAAATTCTGCAAACAAGCA
Organism: Faecousia sp.; assembly: GCA_045660585.1. Lineage (GTDB taxonomy): Bacteria > Bacillota > Clostridia > Oscillospirales > Oscillospiraceae > JAZOXB01. The sequence goes on from JAZREB010000475.1 coordinate 2,457, forward strand.
AAGGCTCCCCTGATCCCAAGGCAGACTACGCCATTGTTCTGGGGGCAGGAGTCAACGGCACAGAGCCCAGCGCTTCCCTCCGGGAGCGGATCCGCGCCGCCAAGGCCTATGCAGAAGCATATCCCGACTCTGTCCTGGTCCTCTCCGGCTCCCAGGGGCCTAACGAAGGTATCAGCGAAGCCCAATGTATGTACAATAAACTCACCGAGGCAGGCATAGATCCTGCCAGACTCTACATGGAAGATCAGGCAGATGATACAGAGCAGAATATTCTGTTCTCTCTGGATCTGATCGAGCAGGAATTCGGGAGTACCCCGGAATCTGTGTGCATCATTTCCTCGGAGTATCATCTCCTCCGTGCAGGGCTCCATGGAAAAGAGCTGGGGATCCACTCCCTTGTGTATCCCGCCCGTACAGACAATCGGCTGTATTTCTGCAATATGCTCCTGCGAGAGATCGTAGCTGTATGGGAATTTCAGCTTCTCTAAAAATTTTTCAAAAAATTATTTTTTCAGGGAACTTTTTTTGAGAACCTGCGTCTATGTACTCGGAGCCACCAAGAGTGGCAATGAATTTTCAATCTGAAAGGAAAACAAACATGAAGAAGTTTATCGCTATGATGCTGTGCATCATCCTCACCCTGTCCCTGGTTGCCTGCGGTGGCAACACCGAAGAACCTACCGAGTCCACTACCGAGTCCGTCGTTGAGACCGAAGCTACCGAAGAGGCCACCGAAGAAATTACCGAAGAACTGACCGAAGAAGAGTTCGTAAACGATGAAGAATATGTCGAACCCGCTTATGATGAGATCCGCTTCATCCACAGAGCCGAAGACTGGACCGAAACCGAGATCGAGCCCAACGAGACAATGCTCCTCCTGGCCAGCCTGTACGAAGGCTATCCCGCCGATCAGCGCCCCGGCTTCCTCTGCATCCGCGAACTGGCTGCTGAGGAGATGGAGATGAACTATCTGCCCACCGATATGGAAGGCCTTGTTGTCACCGTTTGCGAGCCCGGCATGACTCTGGCACACTTCACTTCTATCATCACCGTTCCCGAAGGAACCGATCCCCAGACTGTTGTTGACTACATCAACACCAACATTGACCCCGAACTCCGTTCCAAGTGGTTCTCCCATGCAGCAGAGACCTATGAGCTGGTAGTTTCCGGCAACCAGATCCTGTTCATCATGTGCGATACCGCTTTCGCTGAGCACTGTGTCAACGCCTTCAACGCTAAGATGGCCGGCTAATATTTCCCCTATTCGCACCAAGGACCGACCCCACCCGGGGCTCGGTCCTTTTTTCCATTGTGGGACTAAATTGAAATAGCTGTTTGATGCATAAACCATCGTATCTCACCGTAGGGGCGACCTGTGGTCGCCTGCCTGTTTTGAAGAGAGAACAGTGATTTTAAACGGTAGAATGTTCCAATTTTCAGTTCCTACACCGGGAGACCACAGGTCTCCCCTACGAACAGATGGGGTAAGTTGTGCAAAAAGCAGAGCGATAAACGGGAATTTGAAGGTTAAATCACAGTTTATC
>JAZREB010000476.1:0-9133 GCA_045660585.1 Faecousia sp.
ATTGTCCGTGCTGTAGTAGAAATACATACCGATCTTGCAGGCAGTTCCCGTAAAGCCCTCGGACTTAAAGCGGATCTGGTAATTGTCTGCTTGGGAGGGATCGAAATTCAGATCCAGATTCACAGAATCCGCAAAGATGGATCCAAAGCCGGTTTCCCCGCCCTGTACCTTCAAGGTGCCTGTGACGGTATCTATGGTAGCGGTACCTTCTTTATAGCCCTGGGTCCTGCCTCGCCATGCTTCCATCGTATCGAAGTTTGCAAAGCCATAGACAAAATTCTCATACCGCTGTGCCGATTGGGTTCCGTTGTCAAAGGTAAAGTACAGAGAGGGAGACAGGGGATCCAAGGTCTCTGTAACCACATGACTGCTGTCACGGCTACAAGTCAGAGTCCGCAGGCCTTCTGTCTCTAAGGTAGGAGCCTTGGTGATCCGGGCTACATAGTCATGTCCCGGAGCTGCAAGGGTCTCTTTGGTCTGCAGGACTGCCTTGCAACGACTACAGGAAGCACTGTCCGTATAGCCACTGTCTGTACAAGTGGGGGCTTTGCCCTGCACCGTTACCACGGTGTGTCCTAAAGCAGGGATCACAGCTCCCTCTATGACATGACCGCAGATCGTGCACTCTTTATCTCCGGTATAACCGTCTTCGGTGCAGGTAGCTTCTTTCACATCTTGCTCCACAAAGGCATGGGATTCTCCCGTATAGGAAGCATAGACCACCGTAGTTTGGGTAAGGCTTGCAATGTTTACGGGATTTCCGTCTGCATCTGCCCATTCCTGAAAGCTGTAGTGAAGGGAAGCGGTGCTTTCCTTGTCGGGAGTACGCCCATTGTAAGATGCGCCACCCTTTAAAATCGGTGCCACATCATAAACCACAGTGCTGTTATCGTTATAGAAAACTACATAGTCCGTAAATTCCGTAGGCGTTACACCGCTGTCGGTTTTGGGCAGGATATTCAGGTAGGGGAGGTCGGCAGTTCGGAGCCACAGGCTGATTTTCGTCTTATCCGTAGGCAGGTTTTGGCTCTCCTGCTTAGCAGTTTCTCGCAGATCTACGGCTATCTTCTGTCCGCCGTAATCGTTCCCTGCAATAAGGACATCGGCATAGGTATTTCCGCGGATATTATTGATGTGAACAGAGCCGTTGGTACAGTTCTCCAGACGGTTTCCTGTCAGACACAGGACACCGTAGCCGTCAGCGGTAGAGTCACTGGTGACCTCGGAGGTTAGCCAGAAGGGACGGAGCTTGTCACCGGTGTAACCCTTAAAGTAATTGCCATGAATGACCATGTCCTTCATGTTACGCATGGTAATTGCGCGATTGGTGTAATTGACCGTAGCCCCACTGCTATCTGTATAAGTGGGGATCTCCGTCAGGCAGAAGTAGTTGTCTACGATACTGCCGGTCTTTTGGAGAGCAGTGTTCAGGTGGATGGCACTGCCGTTGTACACAGAGCCGTCTGTGTAGCAGTTAAAGAGATTGTTGGAGATCCGCAGATCCACGGTTTTCTTGGCATTTCCGCCTGTAACACGGATCTGTCCCGTGGGGGTGCTGTCAATGAAGTGGAAGCCCTTTACCATGAGACTACCGTTTTCCAAGTTCCCGAAAGCGAAGGTAATGCTACCGGAAAGATAGGTCTCGTAGGTACGGTTGGGATTGACGGTCAACTGTCCGTTCTTCATGACCAATGCCTTAGAAGCATTTCGGTTGCTACCGTGGAACTCCAGATTCTTTCCGCTATAGGTCACGTCCTCTGTATAGGTGCCGGGAGCCACCATAATGCGGTGGCCGTCCTCGGCGGCATCGACCGCCTCCTGAATGGTGGCAAAGCCGTCTACCCCTACGGTAACGGGACGGCAATACCACTTGTCACAGTACAGACCCTTGCTCCCCGGTGCCTTGTCCTTTAGAGAAGGATCTACCAGAACACCCTTTGCAAGAGCTACGGAATTGCAAGCACGGAGATACAGGGGATATACCTCGGAGCCGAACTTGATATAATAGGCGTTCTTGGACATGTAGGTATTAGAGGATGCATTTTGAATAGTCAGGTCGGTTCCGGCACTCTTGGTACATGCGGCATCGGTGTAGATCCCTCCCATAGGAAGGTCTACCGTAATGGGGACCGCCTTGGTTCCACGGGTCATATAGTCGATATAATAAGCTCCGTTGGAGAAATAGGCTTCTATATCTCCGCTACTTGCTTTTGCGGTCAGGGTGGGGCGCTTATAGTTGAAATGCACCAAAAATGCATCATGATCCGACAACTTGGGGCTGTAGGTACGGCTGAGGATCCGTTCCAGCTTCACAGGGGCATAGAATTCCGGAGGATAGACCACATGGTCGGCACTGGTCATAAGTCCGCTGTCATCGGGCTGTAAGACGGTCTTGGTGCCGTTGGCGTTGATACTGCACTTATCCTCTGTGGACAGAAGGGCATCTACAAAGCCTGTTTCCCTCTGCAATGCGGTAATATTCACCATGTCGCCCATACTGTTCTTGGGTGCATAGAAGCTGTTAAAGTCACCGGTGATGAACACATGCTGATCCTTGGCAAGGGTATTGACCTGATCCGCAAGCTCCTGCATTTCTACGGTACGGATAGCTTCGTTTTCTTCCAAAGTGATCTTGCCGTCTACGGTCCAGTGGGTATTGAAAACATACAATTCCACACCGGTTTCATTGTCTCTCAGTTTGACCCACTGGTAGCAACGCTTGTTGTTGGCAGGCTGGCTGTAGCCCTTGGCCCCACTGTCCAGCAGAGTGAAACGATCCTTTTTGTAGAAAATGATGAGGCCTCTGCAAATATCCATCTTATAGCCCGTTTCGTCTGTGAGGCTTCTGTAATTGTAGGTGCCCTTAAGATCCGCATTCAGAGCAGAGCACCAATCCAAAATACCACTGGCACCACCGTCACCGGCCTCTTGCATACCGATAATGTCGGGATCATATTTCCCCAGCATTTGGACGATGGCATCCTCTCGGTTGGCAGGGGAATCATAGGGGAACACGCCGTTACTGTTGGCACTGCAATCATCCATGACATTGTAGGTCATGATCTTGATTCCCTGTCCCTCCGGTGCCACAGTGCTCTCACTTCCTGCTCCCAAGGCAGGAAGCAGGAATAGGGATAGCATCAGAGTCAAAAGCAGACTGCCTGCGAGAATTCGGATTCCTTTCTTCATAGTGAATTGTCTCCTTTATTATTCAAAATAGGCTCTCGCGCTATCGGAGTAAGCAAAGAGCGCTTTACACAGTTCCCCTAAGGAACCGGTTTTGTTATTACCGTAGGTATCCGGGCTGTATTCCAGGGTACAGGACACGGGAGTATCTCCCTCATAGATCCGGGCGGAAACCACTGTGCGAAGCTCTGCCGCCAGCAATCCGCTAAAGGAAAATGCATAGACTCCCATGCCGGCGTTGTACAGTTCCGGCTGGGTCAGTGTTTCGGTATGAATCGTACCATCGACTCCTCGGTAGGTCACCCGTAAACTCAAATCTTGGAGACGGTCTCTATACGCTCCGGGGGAGAATACAAACTTTACCGTAACCTTGGAGTTCAGATCCAGAGCCTTGCCTGCCCAGGTAACAGCAGGCTCTTCCTGATCTGTAAGAACCCGATTGTGATTGCCAAAGGTCACGGTCTCCATAGAACTCAGGTAAGCTCTCTGCTCCTGTGTCAGTTCCCCATCTGCAAGGGCATCGGTACGATAGCCCTTAAAGCTCTGGCTCTTGGCACCGTAGCGTAGGAGATCGGCACAAAGGGTCTTGAGGGAATCGGCAGCGCCTTCCTTATTCAGTTGGGAGTAGGCATAGGTGGCAATGCTGTATTCATCTACAGGGGAACAGTAGGTCTGTCCATCCTTTGTGCCATAGAGAACAGAGACGATTTTGTCCTTCATATGCACAGCGGTCAAGCCCGTGAGGGTAAAGTAATAATAGTTCCCCTGCTCCACAGGCATTAAGGCCACTACCTTAGTGCCCACTTTCGTATTGCCCTCGTAAAGATCTATGGTACTTTCCACATAGACCGTATCCATCTGAAACCCTGCAAGGGCGGACTTGGGAACAGCAAAATTTACAGAAATATCGCTGGCCAGTGCCAATGTATGACTTAGTTTCAGTTCGGATAATTCCACAGGAGTCGTCTCTTCTTTCCTGCCACAGGGGCACACACCGTTTTCGTAACGGTGACTTTCCGTACGGCTACCACTGCACCGACTGCAACGGACACTGTGATTTTCCCCTAAATCTGTATACAGGGTATAATCATGACCCAGACGGGGCAGGATCTGTTGCTGTGCCAATGTGATATGACATACGGCGCAATAGCTTCCCTGAGACAAGCCGGAGCTGACGCAGGTAGGCTCTCTGCCGGGAATGATCTCTTCTGTATGTCCCACAGCAGGAATTTCCGTAGAGGGTACAAGAACTGCTTCACAGGTCTCACACACCACTGTGGTGCTCAGCCCCGATTCTGTACAAGTTGCAGGCTGTCCGGGGATCTCTTTCTCTACATGTCCTGCAGGGAGAATTTCGGTAGCAGTCACCAGAATCTCCTCGCAGAGCGCACATACTGTTGTGGAGCTCATTCCCGGCTCCGTACAGGTAGCAGGCTGTCCGGGGATCTCCAGGGGCACGTGGTCACAGGAAACATCGGGCATCTGTTCCCCACCGGGTCCTACATAGATGTAGTCGATGGTTACGGAGCCGGAGCCTTGACTCTCCGCCTTAATATGCCAGAAACGGAAGCCCAAGGTAGTAATGGCGTCTGCGGTGGCAAATTCCTCATCCACAGGGATGGTCACCGTTTGGTACACTCCGTTGCGGAGAGGGTAATTTTCTACCATGGTATAGGCTCCGCGACCGGATACACCGTCTACGGTGCGGTCATAGCAGACCACGATCTGGGGTTCTCTATCCGTGGCAAGAACACAGCCATCTACCTTAAAGCGGATCCGGATCACATCCCCGGCTTCGGCTTCATAGCCCAAACCGTGATAGGTATTGTCCTTCCGATCCACCCGAACACCGGGAACTCCGGTGGTAAAGAGCCAGGGGCCGTAGATACTGTTTTTGTTGCCGTAGGCAAGGCCCTCTGCAACAGGGAGGGTCAGAGTGCCCTTTTGGTTATCAATATAACAATCGGCGGAGAGGGACTCTGTGGTGCAGGTTTCATCCGTTGCCCAATAGAGTAGTTCGGAGCTGTCAAAGTTCTGTGCATTGTACTGTTCTCCCATGGTGTAGCGTTCTTGAGCCTGAGAACTATTGTCAAAGCCAAAGAACAGGGAACGATCTTCTTCTGTGGGGGCATTCTCTTTGGGGCCAATGTACAGGTAGTCAATGGTAAGACAGCCCTTCTGGGATACATCCGTAGGGATCACATAGAAGAAGGCGGGACGGAGACCTGTGATAGTCCCTGCCTGTCGGAAAGCATCGGACAGCTCCGCTGTCAGGGTGATATACTTCCCGTCGGAGACAAAGTTGGTCCCCAAGGGGAACTTTGCCTCAGAGGCACTGACATCTCCGCTACCGGTATTCTTATGGTACCAGAGGCTGAAGCTGGCTTCTTGTCCCTCTGCGGATTTCAGGTTCTCCATCTTAAAGCGGATCTGTACGATCTCCGCATTCTTGGGGTTATATTTCAGATGTCCGTAGCCGTTGACATAGGAACGGATGGACAGGGTCTTGGAAACCGTGTCTGCCGACTTGGTGTAGAGCTTTAGAGTGCCGGAACGAGTGTCTACGAAGCCGTCTGCCACATCATTGGCATCCGTTGCGTAATTGTACTCGATAAACTGCCAGTGGGAAGCACTATCTAAATTGATACCGTTGTACTGAGTGTCGTACTGATATTTTTTGCGGGATGCGGCATCGTCATTAAAGTCAATAAACAGGGACTTGGTAGCAGGGTCACTGCTCCGATCCAGAATATGTACCGTAAAAGTGCCCAGTTCCAGAATGGTTCCTGTATGGGTCTTGTATTGGATCACTACAGGATAGTCACCGGGAGTGCTGCCTGCAAAGGTCTTGGTGAAGGAGAAACGGTAGGTGCCGGCTTCAAAGGTGGTACTGTCCTTCTGCATATCATAGGAGATCTCGCCGGTTCCGGGGAAGGAGGCGAAGCTGTAGTTGACTCGAATATCTGCTGTCAGGAGGGACAGTAACTGAGATTGGCTGATCCCTGCATTGGCATAATAATCCTTATGTCCCGTCCAGTTCAGCAGAAGGGTATCAGCGGTACCTGTATAGGCATAGAGACGGAGTGTAAAGTAATCTCGCTTATCATTGATCTGGGACTTGGACAGTTTTGCGGTTCCCCATCCGGTAGGATTGTTTGTGCCTCCCACCAGCACTGCACCGGAGTCTCGGTACAGGGGATAGTAAATGCTGTCTGCACGGCGGTACAGGAGCACCGTGCCGTCGGACAGAGCATCCATCCAGACCCACTGGGATTTACTCTCCATTTGCTCTGTAAAGGAGCTCCAGGAGGAGTACATTCCCGTAGATTGGAAAGTATCGCCGTTACCCAGGGTAAGGCCGGTATTCTTTGTGGAAGTTCCCCAATAATCTCCGCTTCCCTTGTTTACAGGCAGGCCACCGTAATAGGTAGTAGCCCCGGAAACGATCGCATTCGCATTGGTCCCCTTACTGCTGTAGCTCATATTCCAGTTGACCAATCTGCGCTGAGATGCAGAGAAATAATAGCTGTCTCCGTCATGGAAACCGGGAGTTGCGTTGGAAACCTTTCCCGTGACCCCATCATAGGCAAGAGGGTAGCCCAGTTTGTCATCTACGATGGCATAGGCCTTGGTGCTTGTGGTCAGGGTATTGGTTTGGGTATAACGGTAATACTGCTCCGGATCTGCTACGGGGTCGCTAACATAGGGATTGGCTTCTTCCAGCTCCCAGGTCTTATTACCCCAGCCCAGCCAGTCTACATCCTCGGTAAAGGGCTCTCGGAGGAAGATCCCTTCCTCGGCACAATATCCCACCAATTCGGAATTTCCGTAATATATGGTTCCTGCGTAGGGCATCCATGCTTTGTTGTTATCGTAAAGCGTTTTCCGATTCCGCACTGCACTTTCCGCCTGATGGAGGAAAGAAATGGTAGGTGCTACGGTTTTCACAAAGGTCACATGACTGTCGTAGGCATGGTGGGGGAGCTGCATGATATCCACATGGAGATCCTTGGCAGGGTACATCCCCATTAAGAGAGCATCGGAATCATAAATATCTCCCGTCAGGAGCATGGTCTTGCCGTCAAAGGTCACACGGAGGACGGAGGAGCAGTTGTTTTCCTCATCGGACTTTTTATAACAGCTTGTATCGTCTGTGATCAGGTTATTACTGCTGTTGGGGGTATAGAAATCCTCTACAGTGTAGAGCACATCGAATTGTACATCACAGATTTTGAAGGATTCGCCGGTGTGCTGTTTATAATACTTGGCATTGGGGAAAAGCTCACCAATGATCTGCATATTGTCTCCGCAGTAGCCCACCACATCGAAGTTGTACATCACATTCTGCAGTTCAAATTCCGTATTGTACTTGTACAGCAGACGGGGAAGACCCGCTACATGGTCATCATGATAATGGGTCACGAACCAGGTGTTGATATAGATCTTCTGCCCTTCGGGGATCCCTGTGATCTCACGAAGGAGTGCATAGATCCGTTCACAATCCCGATCGGACATCTGGAGATATCCCCCGCCGTCCATAATAAAGAGGCTGTTATCCGCCATTTTGATAACCAGGAACGCACCTGCATTATCCCGCTTATAGACACTGTAATTGCTGTCATAATAGAAACCGTCTCGAGAAGCGGAAATAGGGATCATATAGACCTCGGTTCTCCCGTTTCCGCTACCGAGCCCCATACTCTTATAGTCAAACATACGCAGGGTGTCCCGATTGGTATCTACAATGATTCGGGTCTCTTTGTAAGCATCCACAAAATAGGTGTAGACCACATAAGTCCCATCGGGGGACAGGAATTTATAGTGGATGTTATAGTTGCTCCGGGCAGGAACCTTCTTTTCATAGAGGCACTCGTAGCCCTGATTTTTCAGACTTGTCGCATAGGTCGTAAATTGGGTGGCGGTAGTGTTCTTTACGATCCGCATTTTGGATTGGATGCCGGTATCGCCCCTGCTGAGATTGCTACCGCAATCATAGGTCATCCAGCCGGAAGAAGTACCACCGGAATAAGAGGGAACAGATACACTGCCCACAGAAACCGCTTTGGTAGAAGGAGCCCGATCCTCTGCCTCTCTTGCCTCTGCTTTCGGGCTGCACAATGGGATAATGGATAGGAGTATCCCAACTACCATAATGCGCGCTATGAAAGACTTGATGCTGTTTCTTTTTTTCACAACAACCTAACTCCTTTTTTCAGCTTTTTATAGGGTATAAGTTCATTATAACACCCATTTCCTCCTTTTGCAATCGGAAAAATGGGTTCTTAGACCCCGATAATCTGTTGACTTTTATTCCCTATCGCGGTAAAATAGAAGAAAAGAAAACAGAAAGGATGTACCCATATGAAACGACGCTGTCTATCCCTGTTGTTAGCCATGGCCTGCCTGATTTCGCTCTTCTCCTTCGGTGTAGGGAGTCCTGCAGAAGTCCGGGCCGCCGATGGCATCCCCGACATCATGCTATACGAGGATTACCCCTCCTCCAAGGAATTCCTGATTTCCACCTGCTACGGTCTGCAGAAATTCTCCCGATTGGGACAGAATACCAATTTCAGTGGCGTGACCTTCTATATTGTTGCTGATATTGATATGTCCGGCGTATCGTATACCCCTGTTCCTTTCTTCTCCGGCACCTTAGACGGTGGCTATCATGTGATCGAGCGTCTCAGTGTCAGCACCACCAACGCCAACTGCGGTCTATTCGGCACGGTCAATGTAGCCGGAACCGTCCGCCGTCTGGGTATGGAGGGCTGTACTCTTACGGGCACAACCAACCACGGCGACTACCGCGTAGGTAGCTTTGCCGGTGTTGTGAAGGGTCTCATCGATGAGTGCTGGAGCTCCTCTGTCCTCACCATTACCGCTTCCGGCTCTGATACCGATCTGTCTGTAGGTGGCATTGCAGGCGGTTTGCTCAACGGCGGTATTG
>JAZREB010000477.1:0-6215 GCA_045660585.1 Faecousia sp.
AGAGTAGTACTCCTGTCCATCCTTTGTGCCGTGGAGCACGGAACGGATCCGATCGTTCATGTTGACCGCTGTCATGCCGGTGAGGGTGAAGTAGTAGTAATTGCCCTGCTCCACAGGCTGAATCTCTACGGTCTTTACGCCCGTCTTAACACTATCCTTGTAGGTATCGACTTCTACAGTCATGTAGACCGTATCCATATCAAACCCACTGAGCAGAGATTTGGAAACTGCCAGATTGACGGAAATATCACTTGCCAGATTCAGGGTATGTCCGATCTTCCAAGCGGTGTTTTCCTGAGGCTCCTTGATTTCCTTCTCCCCACAGACACACAGACCGTCAATATAGCTGTGTTCTTCGGTATAGGAGTCTCCGCAGGAACAGACAACAGTGTGTTCCTTTTCCCCGGGGATGTAGCTGTAGCTGTGACCTACTGCCGGAGTCTCCTCTCCTACATAGGAGTCATGGCAGACACTACAGGTATAGGTGGTATAGCCTGCCTCGGTGCAGGTGGGATCGGTTACAACGGCATTGTAGCTATGGCCTGTTGCCGGAACAGAACTCTGGGCGGTGAGAACCAGACCACAATCAGCGCATTTGGCACCGGCGGTTTTGCCCTCGGCGGTGCAGGTGGGAGCAACAGAGGCTATCTGTGCTACGGTGTGGTAGACGATACCGCCATTGAGAGTTTGTACCTCTGCCGCGCCCTTGTGTCCGGCGGCTTGCCCCGTGGTCACAAAGTACTGCAGGATCTCAAACTCATTCTTAAGTCCCAGTTCCTTCAGGATGGGATAGTTGTTGTAATAATATTTGCAGTCGAAAATGGGGGACAGCTTCTTGGCACCGCCACCTGTGAGTTCCCCTTCTTCATAGGCATATTTGATAAAATGATCCATGCCCTTTTCGTAATCGCCCTTGCAGTAGACAGACATTTTCAGGGAGTTTTGGCTCATGTAGTACTTGATGTCGAAGTAGGGGCTGGCACTACGGCCTTCTTCCAGACCGTATTTCAGGAAATGGTTGTACAGCAGTGCTTCGTCATCGCCGAAGGCTTTCTTGACGTCGGCGTACTTATTTGCATAGTAGGTGGGGTCAAAAACCAGGGGCTTTAGATCTTCGGGGATGGCGGCCTGCACATCGGGAGTACGGAGGTCACTCAGGCTGATTTTCTTGAGGCCGTCCTTGGAAATATAGTTGGTTACACCCAGCGCGCTCATCCACTGCTTGGTGTATTCTGTGGTGAGGCCGCTGGAGCTGCTGGGATTGTAGACCCAGTCGGGAGTAGGCCACAGAGCAATATCGGGATTGATGGCGGTGTACACGTTCTTGGGAACGGCGTTCTGACCGTGGTGTGCCATCTGGACGATATCGGATTTCAGGGAGAAGTAGTTGTTGGAATTCTCTGCATTCTTTTCGTGGAAATATCTGAGCATCAGGCCTTCCGGCTCGGCGGCATCTCCCAAGAACAGGACGCTCTTACCCATGGTGGTCATACGGAAAACCGCGGTGGTATTGTTGCCGAAGTCGGCGTTTACCAACTGCTTAATGGTTTGGTTCGTGTAGGCCTTGCCGTTGGTAGACAGGGAGCCGGAATACTTGGTAGTGATGTTATCACAGCCCCAGAAAACTTCCTTGCAGGTCATGAGAACGTCGATCTGCACGGTGTCGATGGTAAAGACACCGTTACAGCGGTCTACATAGCGGGCGGCCAGAGTGACGGTATCCGTGGGGGTGCCGTTGGCTTTTTTCATCTTTTTAACATGGTTTTTAAAGCTCTGGACAGAGGTTTTCAGGGATTCTCTGTCAGCCTCGGGAGCGTATTTGTCAATTTCTGCATCGGTGGCGAAGCGGTAGTAGACTGTATCTACCGTCAACTTGGTAGGCATACGGGCGGCAATAGCCTTAAATGCACCTACATGGTCTCCGTGATCGTGGGTGAAGAACCATGCATCTACATTGGGCACATCCTTGCCGGTAATGGATACAAGCTGGGAGATCAGATAATTGGCATCGGCATTGTCGGTGCTGTAGCCACCGTCGATGACAATGATCTTGCCGTTACGGGTGCGGATGATATAGGACATGTTCTGACGGTATTTTGTCCCTGCGTCATTGAGGGTCTTGCTGGGGAGCTGATAGATGTCTGTGGAAAGGTTGGCGGCGCTGACAGAGGGGATGCCTGTTATAACTGGCAGGAGGGTCATAACCAGCGCCAACAGCAGGCAGACACTCAGACTGCGACGGATTCGTTGCTTCATAATAACATCTCCTTTATATAACTCTTCATTATGGAGTATAGCATACTTCTTCAGCAATTGCAATAGGCGGAAAAGAAAAAGGAAGCCCCTTCCGGCAGAGAGGAGAGGGCCGGAAAGGGCTTCAAAAGGAAGGAGATAGTATTTTAATGAGACAGGAGTACTGTCTTACTTAGCCCCAGGGGAATTCTTCCCAGGGGAAGGTGCCCCAGGGATCCTCGGTGCTTTCGGGATATTGGGGCTCGGTAGTGGTGGGAGTCTCTGTGGTCTCCGGCTTGGCATCAAATACGATGGTCAAGGTCAAGGTCTGACCTCCACGGTATACGGTGATGGTGGTCTTATCTCCGGCGCGGTAGCCACGGAGAGTCTGCTGGAGATTCTCATAGGCGTTAGTCTCTACATCGCCGATCTTCAGGATAATGTCACCTGCCTGTACGCCGGCCTTTTCGGCACTGCTACCGGCATCGACGGATTCTACATAGACACCGTGATCGATACCGTAGGTCTCCTTATCCAGAGCCAGCATACTGACCACAACGCCCATATAGGCACGATCGGGAACCTTGCCATTGACACGGAGATCGTTGAGAATGTCCAGGATATCGTTGATGGGAATGGCGAAGCCCAGACCTTCTAAGGTGGCGCCACTACTGAGGGTTCCGGAATATTTTGCGGTGGCGATGCCGATGACCTCGCCGTAGAGATTGAACACGGGACCGCCGGAGTTGCCGGGATTAATGGCGGCATCTACCTGGATCATGTTGATGGGGGTGCCGTCAGTGTTGACAAAACGGTTAAGGGCACTGACATAGCCCACGGTCATGGTGTAGCTCAGCTCGCCCATGGGGTTACCGATGGCGGCGATCTGCTCGCCTACATAGACGGTATCGGAATCTCCGATGGCGCAAACGGGGAGATTTTCGGCTTCAATCTTGATCAGGGCCACATCACTCTCTGCTTCGTAACCGATGAGGGTTGCAGGGAACTCTCTGCCGTCATAAAGGGAGACGGTGATCTTACCGGCACCCTCTACTACATGGTAGTTGGTCAGGATCTCACCATCGGAGGAGATGATAAATCCGGAGCCTGCACCGGTGGAACTTGTGGCCTGACCCATGGAGGATGCGGACTGGGTGGTAATGCTGACGATAGCGGGGACAGTTGCGCTGTAGATCTCGTTGAGAGTCAGCAGTTCGCCGTTGGAGGTAGCCAGGGGCTGAGTCTCTCTGGGGACGAAGGTCTCGGTCTGGGACGGCTCCTGTGTTGCATAGGTGGGAACAGTGGTGCCGGGATTATTTGCACCGGGATCCGAGGACTTGGCAGAGCGAAGGGTCATGTCAGCGATCACCAGACCGCAGAGGGTACCAAGGAGAATACACCCTACAATGAGCAGAGCCAAGACCCAACCCGAGGTTTTGTTTTTCTTCGGTTCGTTGGGGGGATAGAGTCCACCGCAGGGGGGGAATTGAGAGGGAGGAACGCTACCGTAGCCACTGTTTCTGTAGGGATAACCGCCATTGCCGTAGGGACGGCCGTTGGCACCGGGATTAGGTGCACCGTTGTTTCCGTAAGGAGGACGGGGCATTCCGTTGGGAGCTCCTGTGGGTGCGGGGTTGGGAGCTTGCCCGGGGGCTCTGTTGGGAGCCTGTCCGGGGGCAGGACCGTAACCGGGGCCATATCCATAGCCGGGAGCTCGGGGGGGAGTCTGCTGTCCGGGAGGTGCGTAGGGGCGTTGCTGCCCGTAGGGAGCACCGGGACGGGGATAGGGAGGCGTCTGCCCGGGATTACCGTAGGGGTAGCCGGGAGGCGGATAGATGGGGGGCTGTTTCTGCACAGGGGCAGGAGCCTCTATGGGTTCCTCTGCGGGAGCCTCCACGGGTTCCTCTGCGGGAGCCTTTTCCTCTACCGGGGAGGCAACAGGTTCCTCTACCTTGGGTTCGGGGGAAGACTCAACCGCAGGGAGCTCCTCACGGGGAGTCTCCGACTCAAAGGGGGTGTCGGGGAAGAGAGGGTTGTTATTCATAAGTCCAACTCCTTAAAAGTGGTTTTTGGGAATTACGGCAAATGTGCCGAGGAATGATATTCTGTATTATCAGCATAAACCCGGAATGTTACGGATTTATGAAGAGAATATAAGAAGTTTTTAAAGAAACCGCTGATATCGGGCTATTTACATACATTCTCCATCCTGCATGATCCGCAGAATGGTGTGGTCGGTCTGTTGCATACCCTGCTGTGCCAGCATGCCTACGTTTGCAATGGTGTCATCAACGGAGCCTGCGACGATACCCTCGCCACTGCGGAATTCCTCGTGATGGAGATACATCCGATAGCCCATAATGCCTGCATCTACTGCTGCGGCGATTTTGGCGGCACAGGAGGGCTTGGCTCCGTCGCAGATGGTGCCGGAGAGAATGGCAACAGCGTTGACGATGGTGTGGGAAACGGCACGGTAGCCACCGCCTAAGAGATAGCAGATTCCCGCACCTGCACCTACACCTGCGGAGATGGCACCGCAGTATGCAGACAGACGACCGATGCCGGTCTTCTGGTGGATGGTCACAAGGTCAGATACCAAGAGTGCTCTGTAAAGCTGTTCCTTGGTGGCACCGATGTGCTTGGCATAGGCAACTACGGGCATACAGGCGGTAATGCCCTGATTGCCGGAGCCGGACAGGATGACAACCGGCATTTCACAACCACTCATACGGGCATCGGAGCCGGCGGCGGCGTAAGCCTTGGCCTTCTGCTTAATATCATCCCCATAATCTTCTAATAAAATGCGACCGATCTTTGCACCCCAGTTGCCACGGAGACCTTCTTCCGCGATGGCGGAATTCAGTTCTACCTGTCGCTGTAACAGGGGCTCCACATCCCCCAAGGGGACGATGTCTGCAAAACGGACAATATCCTCTACATTGAGACAGCTCTTGTCGGTGAGCTGTTCCTCTGCCGCATCCACAATGGGATTGCTCAGAAGGATCTGCCCGTCTTTTTCCAAATGGACGATGTTGGTGTGGTGGTTGGTGATCCGCACGCGTGCCATGTGAGTACCGCTGTAGGCGGTGATATCGATGTCTAATTTGCAGGGGGAATCCCCGGTGGCAATGCGGATGGGAACACTCTCTAAGAAAGTATCGATCTCCTCGAAGCTCTCTGTAGGAATGTCGCCAATGGCCTGCAGATCCTTGCTCTCGTCACCGGCTACCATGCCTGCGGCAATGGCGGGGCGGATACCCTTACGGCCACCGGTGTTGGGGACAACAACGCTCTTAACGTTCTTTAAGATGTTGCCACTGAGGACGGCGGTCACTCGCTCCGGAGGACAGCCCAGCAGACCCTGCACCTTGGCGGCGCAGTAGGCAATGGCGATGGGTTCCGTACAGCCGGTGGCGGGGATCAGCTCTTCTTGCAGGATGGCAATGTAGTTGTTGATGATCTTTTGCTCTAACACAGGGAAAACCCCTCTCTGTAATATAATTTCTCTATTTTATTATACCAGAAAAAGAGCCTATTGCAAGCAAAATCCTTCCCAATGAGAAAAAAGGAAGAAAAAGACTAAAGAGAGAGAAAAACTATTGATTTTATGTTAAATAGGTGTATAATTGGCATTATAATTCGGTTTCTGTACCCTAATACGGTTTTTGAGGCACGGGAACAAAGAAAGAAGGACTTTTTTATGAAAACTTCTGCATGGAAACGGCTGCTGTCCTTCCTTTTGACAGTGGTTATGATTTTGGGATTGGTGCCTGTTGTGGCTCTTCCCAAGGCTGAGGCGGCGGCATCCTATACCACCGTCTACAGTACCATTCAGAACATGGGCTATCCTGTAGCCACCAGAGTCCCCTGTGACCCAAAAATCACAGGGGACTCTTTTATTTGCGAACCCATACAATTCCGATTTATCGAACTGTTTACCGATGCGGTAGGCACTAAAGCCTCCCTTGTGTAAAGGGAGGTGG
>JAZREB010000478.1:0-6940 GCA_045660585.1 Faecousia sp.
ACTCTATCTTTTGTCCGATTTCGAAAAATGTCGTCTCGACAACTGTCGCAACAAAGTGCTCTTTGCTTTTAAATGAGCATTCCCAGTATTCATACCGATCGTGTTTTGAATCGATTTTCTCACTGTCATATAATTCGCCGGGGAGTATATACATTCCTCTGCCAAAATCCTCAAAGAGATATATATTCAGAATTTTATCCCCAACGATGAGTGTGCCGACTCCAGATGCTGACTCGTTTACACAATAAGAAATTGTGCCGTCAGCGGATTTCCAGCTTGTGTTATCCTGTAATGTAGACTTCCTATGGTATCCAATTGGGTCTTGGCATCCGGACAGCAAGAACAGTACCGCCAGTAGCAGGGGAAGAAATATCATTCTTTTTCTCATGGTGTACCTCCTAAATAATATCCGCAGATATAGCTATCCTCATAATCAGTAGGATCAATTGTGTCTGTTTTGTCGTTTCCGTACAGGTTATATGCCGTATACTCCGTGCCGTCATAGCTAACGGCAATTGCATTCTCTTCCATTAGAAGTTCACCTCTCAATTTGGAATTAGCTCATTTAGACCAAGAAGAAAAAGTTTTATTGCTCCCAAAGCTTCTATTACGTTAGCTCTTTGCTGGTTAATGTCACCGTATGCAGAATTGTATGCAGTTGTAATCATCACATTTACTAACAGCAAAATCGGAATTGGCTGTGGAATTAGGAGGGGGAGTCGTAGGTGTCTAAGATGGAATCCAGAACATTGCGTGCATTTTCATGGCAGTAGTAATCGATATAGAAACGATACCATCCACCATCCTTGGTATGTACAACAATTTCTACTCCGTACAAACTGCCGTCCTGTAGAATCAGGGGTTTATTTACAGCTTCAATATCTGTAAGAAGGGCTTGGAACAGGTCTCCTGTTTGGGCGGTAGACAGGGTATAAGACTCGCCATCTAAGGTATCCGGCGGCGACTCCCACAGGCGGTCGGAAATGTAGATGCGCGAGATATCGTCATAAACTCCAAGAACCTGCTCTGTGGATCTGCTTCCTCCTTGGAAATAGAGCTGTAGGGCAGACCAGACCAAGTTGCTCTCCGATCCGTAGCCGTTGGGATGCAGGGAATAGACCCGGTGGATATCCCGTCCCTTCATTTCGTAGGTAATATCCAGACAGTAGGATATGCCGTAATATACGGGCTCATCCTCCATGATCACATCCCATTGTAGGATCAGATTATTGGTAGGATCCACCTTCTCCCGGGATAGGACATCTTTCCGTCCTACGATGATCTCGTGTACCTTTATAAACTCCCGGATATCCTCGGGATCGTCGGTGGTGTAGGTCATACCGTTCATGGAGACCGAGAGCCGTTGTACATTCTCCGGCTCGGGGGTATGTCTGGTTAGCTTCAGAACATCGAATCGGAAGAACAGCACCACACAGACAAAGAACAGCACCATGGCACCGCATTGGATAAGGGCCTTCCCCCGGAATACCTTCACGGTACGGAGAATGATCATCCGACAGAGGAAGAAGGCAAAGGGGATCATGATCACAACGGGAATCAGCAGGGGAGAATCATAGTCCCAAATGATCCGGAGCTCCGACAGAACTGTCGCCAAGAAGTATGCAGCCATCAATGTCAGCAGATACTGGACAAAGATCGTCACAGAGGGGAATGCCAGAGATTGCTCTGTATTTTCTGCCTTCCGTTTTCTGCACAGGTAGCCGGACAGTAGGAATAGGAGAACTGCCACCACGGTATAGATCCCAATGTCACCCCATGGGATGAACTTGTATACCGGGGTATAGACCTCTGCGGTAATGTTAGGAGTGAAATCATATAGTATTTCTCCAAAGTACTCATAAGGACTGAAATAATAGGCGAGAACTCCCGGTTCATAGGATAGACCGAACAGATTGTCTTCCAGACACAGAGTGATCAGTTCTACCAGCAGAGGGGCTGCAACATGGAAGCCGAACAGGAGAATCAGGGAGAAGAACCGTCTGCCACAGAGAACCATGGCAAGGACAGCCATACTATAGATAAGGAAGAAGAAAAACAGCCTAAATCCCATGGAGAATAGGTATACGCCCCATATAGAACTGTTTCCCTTACCCCCAATAATTACAACGGGGGAAGACAGGACAAGGGTTACCAGCCACGGAATAGCGTAGAACAGGAATCCGCTGAGGAGACTGCTGAGATACAGGCTGTTTTGCCCCATGGGCAGGCTGCGGAGAAACTGCTCTTCTTTCCTTTTATGCAGGTAAGTAAAGCTGAGCAGGGCTGTTAAGAACGAAAACCAGAGTTCAAAGGTGCCTATATCATAGTCAAACAGAAACTCCCACCAATCATAGAAGAGGAAATACCCTTGGATAGTTCCCTCCGGGGTAAATACCTCTCCTGCGAGGCTGTAGAGTATGAGAGTCGCACAGGATTTGCCTGCAAAGCTGAGGAAATACCAAACCACGGGGAGAAACAGGATCCAATGACGGCTTAGAGTTTTACGGATCAGGGGTCGGGAGATCGCGGTGGATTTCATACAGTTCACCTCGAATCATGGTCAATTGTTGCCCAGGGTTTCTTCTGCGATTTTTGAGAGGAAGGCGTAGGTTGCAGTGGCTTCCCGGGGAATATAGTGATCTAAATAGGGATCCTCGGGCAGGGAGAATCGAATCCGCAGACCGTTTTCGGTGTCACGCTCCGTAAAGAGGAACATGGGGTCTACATCGGGGTTAGAGAGATCTTCTGCAAGGAGGGCGAATAGCTCCTGCTTTTGCAGAGTAGACAGATCGATCCGATAGCTGTCCTCTGTCCAGAAAGAAATGTCGCCCGCATTTTGTCGGATCTGTTCCAACTGCTGTTGGGGATGGTCTCCGCTACAGAGATAGGTTTCTGCCAGACCGACGATTTCTTTAGAGGCCTCATGGGAAAAATCAGACAGATAGTAGGTTCGGCTCAGGGTTCTGTTCCGATGCAGGGCGTAATCGATCTTGAGCTCGGTGATAGTGTTGTCATAGGGGCTGTTCTGCATTTTTTGCAGAGAATCCTTGTGGAAAATGATCCGATCATGGATCGCAATGACCTCTGCAATATCCTCGGGATCCCGGGACTTAAATTCTACACCGTTTACGCTGACGGAGACCTGCTGTACTCGATCAGCATCCGGTACCCTGCGATTGATCCCAAACAGATCCAGTTGGAAACAAAGGATCAGGGTCGTGATCAGTAGGACATATCCTACACAGCCCATGATATCCTTCTTTCCAAACACCTTCCGATTCCGCAGAACCAACATACGGGCTAAGAAGAAGGCAGGGATGGTCAGGGGAATGATGATAAAAATGGGGAAATGATCTGTGATAAACAGGGAAATGGGGGCAAGGCAGATCAAAATAAAAACAGGAGTCAGGAAGAACTGCACCACAGGCAGGGTCTGGGGGAATACCAGATTCTGCCCTACGTGCTCTTCTTTCCGGGATCTATGGATCCGCAGGGTAAAGAAGGACAGCAGAATGGAAGCAAGGGTGTATCCACCGGCCTTTGCCAAAGCGATGCCTATGTCCCCGGCATTGTCAATCATGGGGTACAGCAGATAGAAGGGGGAGAGGAAGAATAGGATCACATCCTCTGTCCAAGAGATACCGAACAGGGCGGGGGAAATCAGAGCCAAGAACAATACTTCTGTCATGGGAATGATCACCGCTAAGAGTAGGCCCGTCAGGAGTCCGAAGAAGGTTCTGCCACACAGCACCATACCCATAGAGGCAAAGGTGAGGAAGGTAATATACAGTAGCAGACGATAAGAGGACACTCCAAGGAAATAGCCCACGGCAAGGAGGTCGCCATTGCGCATGATCAAAATGATAATGGCAGAGATTGCAGTGACTATAGCCCAAGGCAGGACATAGAACAGGACTCCACTGAGGAAACTGCTGAGATACAGAGAGTTCTGTGTAGTGGGGATGCTGTGGTAGAAAGAATTCTGTCTCTTTCTGTGGAGGTAGGAGAATAATACAGCAGAAACAACCGCTGCGAAAATGACCTCGTTAATACCTGTGGCATAGTCTTCCAGTCCAAAGGCAAAATAATCAAAATATTCTAAATTAGGATCTTGTGACAAAGAAACCAATTTTGCATAGGTAAAGATTTTTGCAGACTGAAACAGCAAGATGACCAGGATCCCCACAGGAAGGAGCCAATTGCGGGACAGATTCTTGCGAATCAGAGCGCCTTTACAGGATGATGCTCTTAATGTCATAGCTGACACCTCCCAATTGGTAGATGAAGATTTCTTCCAGACTCAGGGGCATGAGTTCTAAGAGGATGGGGTTAGCGGCTTCCAGACGGGCTTGCAGTTCTTCCGGGGAGCCGGAAAGGATCAGGGTCTCGATACGACCGTTTTGGGTGCTATGTACAATGGGCAGATCCTCGGGACGGGTCTCGCCGAAGGCGACCTGTACTTTCAGGAGGTTTTCCTGCATCTGGGTCAGGCTCTGCTCTAAGAGCATCTTACCCTGATGCATGATGCCCACATAATCACACACATCTTCCAGTTCCCGGAGATTGTGGGAGGAGACCAGAACGGTCATGTTCCGCTCTGCCACATCCTGTAGCATAATGCTCCACACCTGACGGCGCATGACGGGATCCAGACCGTCTACGGGCTCGTCCAAGATCAGCAGTTCCGGACGGACAGACAATGCAAGGAGGAATGCGGCCTGCTTGACCATGCCCTTGGAGAACTTACTCAGAGACTTTTTGGGATCTAAGTTAAAGACAGCGACTAATTTTTCATACAGCTCTGTATCAAAGGTGGGGTAAATGCTCTTGTAGAATTTTGCCATTTCTTTAAGATTGGCGTTGCGGAAATAGAAAACATCGTCGGGGATGTAGGCAAATTTGCTCTTTACAGTGGGATTATCGAACACACTCTGTCCGTCAATGAGGACTTCTCCGGAGTCCTGACGGTAGATCCCTGCTAAGTGGCGGATCAGGGTACTTTTGCCTGCGCCGTTGGGGCCCACCAGACCGTAAACGGCTCCCTTGGGAATGTGGACGTTGCAATTATCCAGAGCCTTAGTATCGGCAAAGGTTTTTGTCAGTTCGGTTACGCGGATCATAGGTCATTCCTCCTATTGTTCGTTTCTTCTCGGATAATAGTCTCTAAGGACTCCGGGGTGATCCCCAGAGAGAGGAGTTCTGCAGCAGCAGATCGGAAAGAGTCTAAGAGTTTTTCCCGTCTGCCGATGTCCACTTGGCTCAGCTTGCCGGCAAAACAGCCCTTTCCCTGGATGGTGTAGACATAGCCCTCGGATTCCAGCTCCCGATAGGCGCGCATAATGGTGTTGGGGTTAATGGCAAGCTCTCCTGCCAGTTCACGGACAGAGGGGAGTTTTTCCCCCTCGGCAATGGCTCCGGACAGGATCATTTTCCGCAATTTGTCCTTCAGTTGCTGATAGATGGGTCCTGTCCCACGATAATTTAAGGAAATCATAACGCAATCACCTTCCTTATTGGGAATATTTCGGTGTTATAGCTGTATTACTTGTCTTAATACAGTTATAACACACTATACTACATCTGTCAATAGCAACCCGAAAAAATTTTCACAGAACGATAAAATTCGCGGGAATTCTTGTTATTGCCATCTTTTTTCTCTCTTTTTCATTCTTAGGGGCATATGGAAAGGAAAACTACTTGAAATGTGGGCGAATTTATGTTATTTTATTATTTGTACTATGCAGGGAAATTCCCCTGCTCACAACAAGTATTTGCAAGGAAGGTGAGGAGTTGGAAAACTACACCAAATATGCCCTCAAGCCTTGGGAAGAGCTTGCCGCTCTGTTGGAAGATAAAGAGAACATCTTTGTCCTTTCCTGCAACAAGTGCTTTAAGGCCTTTGAGACCCCGGAGGAGCCGGAGTGTGATACCCTCCTGTCTCTGGCAACCGGTTTGGACAAGAACGTAACCGGTTCTGTTCGGACAGATTTTTTGTGCAACCAGAATCACACAAGCAAAGCCCTGCAGCTCCCTGAGGGAACGGAGAATGTCATCGTCCTGTCCTGCGGTCTGGGTGTCCAGACAGTAGCCAAGATGGTAGATGTCCCCGTATACGCTGCTTGCGATTCCCTGAACTATACCGGCCATCACGGCATGGCTCTGACCAAGAAGACCTGCGACGCCTGTGCTCAGTGCTATCTTGGCATGACCGGCGGTATCTGCCCCGTGGTAGACTGCTCCAAGGGTCTGCTCAACGGCCAGTGCGGCGGTGCCAAGGACGGCAAGTGCGAGGTCAGTCCCGACAAGGACTGCGCTTGGGAAAAGATCCAGGCTCGTCTGGAAAAGCAGGGCAGAATCGGCGAACTGTGCGCACAGCCCGTACAGCTCCGCGACTATTCCAAGGTCAACTTTAAGGTCATTCAGGACTACGTCAAGTCCATCCGCGAGAAACGTTTCGACGGTTGGTACGGCGGTATCCACCCCGTAGAGGGCAAGGAACCCACCGAGGGTAAGGCTCTGGAAGTCTTCCCCGTACCCGAGACCGTTGTGATCCCCCTGTCCATGCACCTGGGCGCACCTGCCACTGCATGTGTCAGTGTTGGGGACTATGTCAAGAAGGGTCAGAAGATCGGCGAGGCCGCAGGCTTCATTTCTGCTCCCGTCCATGCTTCTGTCAGCGGCAGAGTTGTGGCTATTGAGGATCGCCCCCATGCCACCCGTGGCACCTGCCCCGCCATCGTCATCGAAAACGACGGAAAGGACACCCTGGACGAGTCCATCCAGCCCAACAAGTCCCTGGAAGAGCTGACCCCCGCCGAGATCATCGAGATCGTCAAGAATGCCGGCATCGTCGGCATGGGCGGCGCCGGCTTCCCCACCTATGTGAAGCTGAATCCCGGCAAGCCCATCGATGCTGTTCTGGTCAATGCCTGCGAATGCG
>JAZREB010000479.1:0-2916 GCA_045660585.1 Faecousia sp.
ATGCGGACGATCTCTTCCAGCTCACGCTGGGCAATATCCAGTCTGCCGGACTTAATGGCAAGGACGTTCAGTGCCACGTCGATCTCGGTGGCACCGTTTGCCATACATTCCCGAAGCTCTGCCAGCTTTGCAGCCTGGGACATACAACCATGGGGGAAACCGATGGCTGTGCCGATGGCTACAGGGCTACCTAAGAGCTCTTCACGGGCTACGGGCACATAGTAAGGGGCTACACAAACGGCGGCAACGGAATACTTCCGTGCAACGGCACATTCGGAGCGGATCTTACTCTCTGTTGTATCGGGGTTCAAAAGAGAATGTTCCAGATGGGACACCACATCCATACCGGTAACCAGACCTGCATAGGGCGCAGGGGCGGCTTCCATATGGAAGTATGCCAAGACCTGGCGTTCTACTTCTTTTCTGATTGCTTCAATATCCATATCAGTGATACTCCCTTGTTTCGCCATCGTAGGTCACATGGTCGATGACACCGCAGATGGTCAGGTCTGCAATGACCTTGCGACCTAAGAACATACCTGCCGCACCGCCGTCTACATTGACCAGTACTGTATCTCCAATACCGGCGTCTGCCACATCAAAGGCGATGGCATGGTTCCCGGTCAGGTTGCCTTCTTCGTCGATATAGTCAACGATCATCAGCTTCTGACCGGCGAAACCCTCGTCCTTAATGGTGGAGACTACATTTCCGATGACTCTTGCTAATCTCATCCCAGCTTGGGCAGGATACCCTCGACATCATTGTCGGGAGAGGGAATGACGTGGCAGCCGTACAGCTCGCCAACGCGCTTTGCGGCAGTAGCGCCTGCATCAACAGCAGCCTTAACTGCGCCGACGTCGCCACGAACCATAACGGTAAGCAGACCGGAACCGATCTGTTCCTTGCCGATGAGAGTAACGTTTGCAGCCTTGACCATTGCGTCTGCTGCTTCGATTGCGCCGATGAGGCCGCGAGTTTCGATCATACCAAGTGCTAACTTCATTTTATTTTCCTCCAAAATTATTCGGGTTTTAGTTTAATGTTATAAGAATCGATAAAGCCGACAATGGCGGCATCGGCGGCAGTCCGCTTTGTGCGGAACACACGGCCTGCCTCCTTAGAGCCGATCAGATAGACAAAGTCACCTCTGCCTGCTTGTCTGGTGGAGTCCGCCGCCACGATCATTTTGGTTTTCTTGCCATTCTCAATGAGCTGTACCACGAGGAAGGGGATGTTATCCAAGCCCGATTCCTTCACGGTAGCAACTACACAGCCGACGACTTCTCCAATGTACATGGCTTAGCCGATGGTGGGCAGAATGCCTTCCACGTCCTCGTGGGGAGAAGGAATGACATGGCAGCCGTACAGCTCGCCAACGCGCTTTGCGGCGGTAGCGCCTGCGTCAACAGCAGCCTTAACAGCACCGACATCGCCACGAACCATAACGGTTACCAGGCCGGAGCCGATCTGCTGTTTGCCAATGAGGTGAACGTTTGCAGCCTTGACCATTGCGTCTGCTGCTTCGATTGCGCCGATGAGGCCGCGGGTTTCGATCATACCAAGTGCTAACTTCATAATGTTAAACTCCTTTCGAAATTAAAAACAACTTTCTTTAATAGAAATGGATTTTAGAGATGACCTCTCAATTAACCGATAGTGGGGAGAATGCCTTCGACATCGTTGTCGGGAGAAGGAATGACGTGGCAGCCGTACAGCTCGCCAACGCGCTTTGCGGCAGTAGCGCCTGCATCAACAGCGGCTTTAACTGCGCCGACATCGCCACGAACCATGACGGTGACCAGACCGGAGCCGATCTGCTCCTTGCCGATGAGGGTGACGTTTGCGGCCTTAACCATTGCGTCTGCTGCTTCGATTGCGCCGATGAGGCCACGGGTTTCGATCATACCAAGTGCTAACTTCATTTTGTTTTCCTCCAAATTGTGTTATATTTTAATTTTTATTAGTACAATGAATTAACGATATCGGGATGGGGAGAGGGAATGACAACGCTCTCGGAGAGCATGCCCTTTGCCTCGGGGAGAGCCTCGCCTGCGGCAACGGCGGCGCGAACTGCGGCAACCTCACCGGTCAGGGAGATGAAGGACTTTCCGCCCAAGCCTCTGCCCAGACGAATGTCGATGAGATCCACGTCAGCGGCCTTCACCGCGGCGTCTGCTACCACAACTGCGGCGCAGAGGCTGAATGCCTCCATAACACCAACAGCACTGACCTGCCCGATATCATTGCAGGCGTTGATAGCCTTGGGAACCTGGGGATGTACAGAGGAGATCACTACACTGTCAATGAGTCTCTGACCTGCAACAGCACAGCCTGCCTCTACACTCTCACGAACGGCGGCAACGTCGCCGGTAACGAGGACGATGAACTTACCTGCACAGACAGGCTGTGCGGAGACAAGCTCTACGGTGGCTGCCTTCAGCATGGCGTCCCCTGCATTCACACCTACGGGAATGCTGTTTGTTTCAATCATGCCAAGTGCGTTCATTTGGTCGTCCTCCTGATTTCAATATAGTCGCTACTGATATCCGTTACGGTGCCGGAAATACTTGCGTGCATCTTGACACCCAGCTTTCCTTCTGCAATGTCGGCGATGAGCTGGTTCTTACGAACCTTGTCCCCTACCTGAACCTTGGGAACGGAGGGAGCGCCGACCCCCATACGGAGGGCAATGCGGACACAGTCGGTAGTCAGTGCCTTGTCCATGAGAGGTGCAGGCACATCATATTTCTTAAGACCCATACGGGCAATGAGACGGGAAACAGGAACCTTCTTGTTCTCCAGACCACCGTCTACAGTGGTGTATACTTCCTTACGGGCGCGAACACCGTTAGACGCAACAGCGGATTTCAGTGTCTGCATGACCTGAGAGGGCTTGAGACCAAAATTGCAAGCAT
>JAZREB010000480.1:0-7995 GCA_045660585.1 Faecousia sp.
CGTCCCACCTTCTCTGTGAACCAGATCGGGGAGCTCATTGCATTCCTGAAGTCCATTAAGCCCGATATCATCTGTATGGTAGATAATTGCTACGGTGAATTTGTAGAGACCATTGAACCCAGTGATGTAGGTGCGGATCTGGTGGTTGGTAGTCTCATTAAGAACCCCGGTGGCGGACTTGCTCCTATTGGTGGTTATATCTGCGGTAAGAAGGCATATGTGGATCGCTGTGCATACCGTCTGTCTGCTCCCGGTCTGGGACAGGAGGTCGGCGCCAACTTAGGACTCATGCCTGCCTTCTATCAGGGCTTCTTCCTTGCGCCTACCGTAGTTGCTTCTGCTCTCAAGGGCGCCATCTTTGCCGCCAATCTCTACGAGAGACAGGGTTACCCCGTGATCCCCAACAGCACCGAGAGCCGTCACGATATTATTCAGGCTGTGGAGCTGGGAAGCCGTGAGGCAATGATCGCTTTCTGTAAGGGCATCCAGGCGGCGGCTCCCGTAGATTCCTATGCCGATCCCTTACCTTGGGCCATGCCCGGATATGACAGCGAAGTCATTATGGCCGCAGGCGCCTTTGTTCAGGGCTCGTCCATTGAACTGTCTGCCGACGGCCCTATCCGTCCCCCTTATGCGGTGTATTTCCAGGGTGGTCTCACATGGTATCATGCCAAGTTAGGCATTCTCCTGTCCTTCCAGAAGATGATCGATGCAGGGCTGGTAGACGAAAAAAATATTCCCGTAATGGATTGACTTATAGGTATTACCGTGATATAATAATTCAAAATCTAAACACTTGGAGGAAATAACCATGACTATCAAGACTCTTGAAACCAAGAACCTCTGCGACAGCGCAAAGAACGGCGGCTGCGGCGAGTGCCAGACCTCTTGCCAGTCCGCTTGCAAGACCAGCTGCGGCATTGCAAATCAGCAGTGCGAGAACAAGCAGGATAAGTAATTCTTACATCCTATGAAATGCCGCCTTCAGGCGGCATTTTTCATGATTGCCAGAAAGAAACGTAAAGGAATGAAATAAATGGTTCATTGTTATAAGCTGGGCGGGTTAAACATCGTCCTGGATATCTGCTCCGGCTCTGTCCATGTGGTGGACGAGGCCGCCTATGATATCATCGAAATGTACGAAAGTGCAGAGAAAGAAGAGATCACTGCCCGAGTCCTTGCCAAATATCCCACCGTATCTCAGGAAGAGGTCGAAGAATGCTTCACCCAGATCGAGGAGCTGAAGAATGCCGGAAAGCTCTTCACTCCCGATACCTTTGCCCCCATCGCCGATACCCTGAAACGGAAGACCACAGGTGTTGTTAAGGCACTGTGTCTCCACATTGCCCATACCTGTAACCTCAACTGCGCCTACTGCTTTGCAGGCCAGGGAGAATATCAGGGCGAGCGTGGCCTCATGAGCTACGAGGTTGGCAAGCGGGCACTGGATTTCCTCATTGAGAATTCCAAGGGTCGCAGAAATTTAGAGGTCGACTTCTTCGGCGGAGAACCCCTGATGAATTTTGACGTGGTAAAGCGTCTGGTTGCCTATGCCCGTGAGAGGGAGAAGGAATGCGGTAAGAATTTCCGCTTCACCCTCACCACCAACGGTGTTCTCATTGATGATGATGTGATCGAATTCTCCAACCGTGAGATGAGCAATGTTGTCCTCAGCTTAGACGGACGGAAGGAGATCCACGACCGCTACCGTGTGGACTACGCAGGTAAGGGTAGCTGGGATCGGATCGTTCCTAAATTCCAAAAGCTGGTAGAAGCTCGTGGTAACAAGAATTACTATATGCGCGGAACCTTTACCCATGCCAATCCCGATTTCCTCAAGGATATTGAGGTCATGTTGGATCTGGGCTTTACGGAGCTGAGCATGGAGCCTGTGGTTTGTGCTCCCGACGCGCGCTCTGCCCTCACTGCAGAGGATCTTCCCATAGTACTGGAGCAGTACGAAAAGCTGGCAGAAAAGATGCTGATGGCGCACCGTGCAGGCAAGCCCTTTACCTTCTACCATTACATGATCGACCTGAAGGGTGGCCCCTGTATCTATAAGCGTGTTTCCGGCTGTGGCTCCGGCACAGAGTATATGGCAGTTACCCCTTCCGGGGAGCTGTATCCCTGCCACCAGTTCGTAGGAGAAGAGCGCTTTAAGCTGGGCGATGTCTGGCAGGGTGTGACCAATACAGAAATTCGGGAAGAGTTTGCCGCTTGCAACGTCTACTCCCGTCCCGAGTGCAGAGATTGCTGGGCAAAGCTCTACTGCGCCGGCGGTTGTGCCGCCAACGCTTACCACGCTACCGGCTCTGTGACCGGTGTATATCGCTATGGCTGTGATCTGTTCCGCAAGAGAATGGAATGTGCCATTATGCTGGAAGCGGCAAAAATGCTGGAAGATTGATGATGAAGACCCCTATCTGCGATTTTGTCACAGACTATGCCAAGAGGGATAGCCTTAGACTCCATATGCCCGGACATAAGGGCATGGGGGAAACGGGCGTGGAATCTCTGGATATTACAGAGATCGACGGTGCTGATGTACTCTATCACAGCCATGGGATCATCCGTGAGAGCGAAGAAAATGCCGCCCGTCTCTTTGGAACGGGGAGAACGGTCTATTCTACGGAAGGATCCTCCCTCGGCATCCGTGCTATGGTGTATCTTGCCATGCTCTATGCCAAGACCCAAGGAAGGACTCCCAAGATCTTAGCAGGGCGCAATGCCCACAAGACCTTCATGACCGCTGTAGCACTGTTGGAGGTAGATGTGTCCTGGATGACTCCCGAACAAGGGGGATCCATGCTATCCTGCCACATTACCCCGGAACAGTTAGAAGTGTCGATTTGCAGCATGGAGGAAAAGCCTGTTGCGGTTTACCTGACCAATCCCGACTATTTGGGGAATATGGTGGATCTGAAACCTCTGGGAGAAGTGTGCCATAAATACGGCGTATTGCTCCTTGTGGACAATGCCCATGGGGCATACCTGCATTTTCTGCCGGAGCCCTGTCATCCCATGGATCTGGGGGCAGATCTGTGCTGTGACTCTGCACATAAGACTCTGCCTGTCCTGACAGGGGGCGCCTATTTGCATATCTCAGAGGATGCACCTGCTTTTTTTGCATCTCATGCAGATCAGGCTATGGCCTTGTTTGCATCTACCAGCCCATCTTATTTGATCCTACAATCTCTGGACAGGGCCAATGCCTATCTGTCCTGTGGCTATGGAGAGAAACTGGGAGCCTTTGTGCCTATGCTTGATGGGTTGAAGGAACGGCTGCGGAAACAGGGCTATGAACTCATCGGGAACGAGGCATTGAAGCTGACCATAGCACCCAAGTCCTATGGATATAAGGGGACGGACATTGCAGAGAAACTTGAAAAGTCTGACATTGTGTGCGAGTTTTCCGATCCCGATTATGTGGTCATGATGCTGACAGCAGACATTGGCGCGGATGAATTAGCCCATTTGGAAATGGTCCTATCTTCCCTTGAGGCGAGACCTCCTATTACGGAGTCTGCACCGGGGATCCCTGCAACTGTGGTGCGGATGTCTGTACGAGAGGCCATATTTTCTCCCTCTGCAGAGCTACCTGTGGGGCAATGTGTAGGGCGTATTCTGGCCAATGCCGGCATTACCTGTCCCCCTGCCATTCCCGTCCTTATCTGTGGGGAAGAGATCACCCAAGAAGCCGTGTCGGCTATGGAATATTACGGCATTACAGATTGCCGTGTTGTGTGTTCCGTGTTAAAATAACAGTCTGCCGCAAAGGGAGGCTACAATAAAACCTGTGAGATCCGCTATGAGTGCCGCCGCCACAGCATAGCGGGTCTTTTTGCTCCCTACGGAGCCAAAATACACGCATATGGTATAAAGAGTAGTCTCGGTACTGCCCAACATTATGGCGGCGGTTCGTCCCACAGGAGAATCGGGACCGTAGGTAGCGATGAGATCTGCTCCCACAGCCAGTGCACCGCTACCGGAAAAGGGACGGATCAGCATCAGGGGCAGGGTTTCGGCCGGGATCCCCAAAAAGGTTGTGACGGGGCTTAAAAACCGTGCCAGCAAATCAAAGGCACCGGATGCTCGGAGCATATGTATCCCGGTTAGTAGAACAACAAGCGCAGGGGCTATGGTAAAGAGTAGTTTCAGACCATCTCTGCCCCCTTCTAAGAGACAGGCGTAAACATCTTGTTTTTTGAACAGAGCAAAAACAGACACTCCCACAAGGATCATCGGGATCAGCAGATCAAGCATAGAACCTCCTGAGAATTTTGGCGGCAAGGAGACCGGCTGTTACGGAGCAGAGGGAAGTGATCCACACTGCAGGGAGAATATCGAAAGGGGCAGAGGCTCCCGCTGTACCCCGTATGGTTGCTACGGTAGTGGGTAGAAGCTGAATGGATGCGGTATTGAGCACAATGAAACGGCACATTTCATCGCTTGCGATTGCGTGGCCTTCCAATTCCTTCATGCGGTGAACGGCCTTGATCCCCATAGGGGTTGCGGCATTGCCCAAACCTAAAAAATTGGCACTGACATTTGCTGTCAGATACCCCAGCGCCAGGGGATCCTTGCAGGTGTGGGGGAAGAGTTTCCTGAAAAAGGGACGAAATAAATATCCCAATTTTTCTGTAAGTCCTGCCTTTTCCATGACCTTAGACAGAGCACTCCAGAGGCATAATGGGCCTCCGAGGCTGATACATAGGGTGAGAGCTTTCTCGGCTCCTTCTAAAGCGGCGGTGGTTAAATATCCAATTTTGCTCTGAAAACAGGCTGAAAAAAATGCAAATGTTACCATACAAATCCAGACAATACTCATCATTGTGCTGTACCTCCTGTTAATTTTAGAGAAATTTTAGATAAAATATACAAAATGCTTGACAGAATTAGAAATTGTGATATAATATAACAAGACATATGATAAAGTACCTGTAAAATGTTATTTTTCCCCCATAGTTCTTTCAATTACCTCCCTGCAATAGATACGAAACTGAAAATAGCAAGCATATACGTCTTTCAAAATCAGATAAGGAAAGAGGAGATTAGGAAATGAAAACTGTAGGAATCATTCGCAAGGTCGACGAGTTAGGGCGCGTGGTACTGCCTGTTGAGATGCGCCGCACATTAGGAATCGAAGAGCGAGACCCTCTGGAGATCTCCTTAGAAGGAGAGAACATCATCCTGAAAAAGGTACAGAACGTATGTATTTTCTGTGGCGGAGAGAAGGATCTGTTAGAGTACAACGGCAAGTGTGTTTGTGCCGATTGTCGTAAGGAGATCCTCAGTCTGGATGATTAACAGCAGATAACAGCCAATAGCCCCGGAACCAAAGGAGTCGCCCTGTGAGGTGGCTCCTTAATTTTTGGAAATTTTTCCGAAGGTATTGTAAAATAGCCGATTTTTTGGTAATATAAAGGGTGCAAAGGAGAGAATAAACATATGAAATTTATTTCTTGGAATGTTAACGGCATCCGTGCCTGTATAGAAAAGGGATTTTTGGATTCCTTTTACGCTTTAGACGGTGACTTTTTTTGCCTACAGGAGACCAAGGCGCAACGAGAGCAGGTGGAACTGGAGCTTCCCGGATACTACCAATTCTGGTACTCCGCAGAAAAGAAGGGCTATTCCGGTACCGCAATTTTTGCAAAGAAAGAGCCCCTGTCCGTGACTTACGGTGTAGGCGTGGAGGAGCTGGATCATGAGGGACGGCTCATTTGTCTGGAATATGAGACTTTCTACCTCCTGACCTGCTATACCCCCAATGCCCAGGATGGGCTGAAACGTCTGGACTTCCGCATGGCTTGGGAGGATGCCTTTAGAGCATACTTAAAAAATCTGGATCAAAATAAGGCCGTTATTGTATGCGGAGACCTGAATGTTGCCCATAATGAGATCGACCTGAAGAATCCCAAGGCAAATCGTGGCTGTGCAGGCTTTTCCGATGAGGAACGTGGGAAGTTTACGGATCTGCTGGCATCCGGCTTTACGGATACCTTCCGCCATCTGTATCCCGACCTTGCCGGAGCCTATTCTTGGTGGAGCTACCGCTTCAATGCCAGAAAGAACAATGCAGGGTGGCGGATCGACTATTTCCTGACATCCGATCGCCTGCGGGAAAAGATCACTGCCGCAGGAATTCACAATGACATCTTTGGTTCCGACCACTGCCCGGTGAGCTTGGAACTGCAATTGGAGGAATAAAGTATGAAACGATGTTTGGCAATCGTGCTGTGCCTGTGTATGCTCATTGGTGGGGTACCTATGGCCTCTGCCTATACCAATCAGGCTGATTGGGCGGCAGACGCAGTAAAATCCATGTATGATCTGGGTTTCCTGCCGGAGAGTCTCCGCAATGCGGACATGACCCGTAAGATCACCCGTGGAGAAATGTGCAAGATGGCCGTTCTGGTATTTGAGCACCTTATGGGTGGCTATCCTTATCCCGACTCGGTGGATCATTTTGAGGATACCAAGGATCCTGATATATGCTATGCATACGAGCAGGGAATTATATCCGGTTACGGCAACGGAAAGTTCGGCCCCAACGATCCCTTAACCCGTGAGCAGTTTTTCAAGATCACCTATAATCTCATGGGTACTGCCTATTGCAATCCTCAGGTAGAGCTGGGTTCTCTGGATGCCTTCCGAGACGGCTCCACCGTTAGTAACTATGCGGTCAAGCCTACGCAGATCATGGTAGCTATCGGCATCGTCAAGGGCTCTAACGGCAAACTCAATCCCAAGAACAACACCTCCTGCCAGGAGGCAATTGTCATGTTCTTCCGGGCATATGAATATATGTGCCAGTGGTTCAATACCCAGACCGAGGAAAGCAAGCAGATCATGGCTCAGGCACAGGGCTATTCCGGTATTTCCAACTGGGCTATCAGCTCCGTCATGACCATGAAGGAGAAGAACATGATCCCTTCCAGCTTGGATAACTGCAATATGACCTCTGCCATTACCCGTGAGCAGATGTGCTCTATTGCAATGCTTGCCTACACTGCCGCAACCAAGGAGACCTATTATCCTGTCCGTACCGACCACTTTAAGGACACCAAGTCCGTAGATGTCTGTGCTGCCTATGAGCTGGGCATTATTGACGGATACGGCAACGGCAGATTCGGCCCCAATAATACCCTGACTCGTGAGCAGTTCTTTAAGATCATGGCCAACTTTATGAAGGTTATCGGCTATCCCCGTGAGGACAGCAGAGCCATTTCCCTCATGAAGTACAGCGACGGTGGTCAGGTAGCTACCTGGGCACAGTCTCCTACTCGGCTACTCATTTATATCGGCGCTGTTATGGGTGACGGTAAGAACCTGAACCCCAAGAACAGTACCTCGATCCAGGAGGCTCTGACCGTATTCCTGCGTTGCTACAATTTCACTGTCAACTGGCAGAAGGAACACCCCGATGGGGAGGACTATGTAGAGCCCACCGTTATTGAGGACCTGGTTGCCTTTGCTAAGAGCTATGAGGGCTATCCCTACGTTTACGGTGGTAACGGCCCCAATAGCTTCGACTGTTCCGGCTTCGTTCTGTACTGCTACAAGCACTTCGGCTACAGCTTCTCCCGTGGTGCACAGGAGCAGTACAATGACGGTGTCAAGGTCAGCAAGGCTGAGCTCCTGCCCGGTGACCTGGTATTCTTCAGCGGTAACGGCTACTACATCACCCACGTAGGTTTGTACTTAGGAGACGGTCTGTTCATCCACGCATCCAACCCCACCCGAGGTGTCGTCATTGATACCCTGTGGAGTGGCTACTATTCCAGCCATTTCTGGGGCGGTTGTCGAATCATTACAGACTGATACCCAAATGTTAATTTACGCCATGGGAGGAAACTACCCCCTCCCATGGCGGTTTTTACTAACTTTAGGATCCTTGCACCGATAAACAGTTGTATAGCCCCCTGCTCCGAGAAGGGGATTCCGGAGCAGGGGGCTGTTTGGTGGTATGGATTATTCGGGGTCGACTACAGG
>JAZREB010000481.1:0-14899 GCA_045660585.1 Faecousia sp.
AATTTTGCATTTTGAATTTTGAATTGCGTCATTGCACGCTGGGGAACCTCCAGACATCCGTGTGGGCCAGGAAGCAGGCGGCCACGAAGGAGTCCATGTAGCCGGGGTGGGTGGACAGCTCCATGTAGGTCATGTTCTTGGCTACTTCTTCTGTCTTGGCATTTGCCTCGTCGGACAGAGCCATGGTGTAAGCACCTGCCAAAGAGGAGTTGCCGATATAGTGATACAGCTCCAAGGGAACATTGGGGAACATACCAATGGAAACGGCGTTCTTCATATTGATACCGCTGCCGATACCGCCGGCAACATAGATGCCTTCCAGAACGGACTCGTCCATATCCATAGCAGACAGGAGGGTGTCAATGGCGGAATAGATGGCGCCCTTGGCACGGATGAAGTTATCGATATCGATCTCCGTCAGGCCGATCTCCCGACCGGTAGCGGATTCCTTGGCATGAGCCAGAATATATCTGCCGGTACCATGCTTGTCGTGAGCCACACGGGCACCTTCCCGCACAAAAATACCCTTGGCGTTAATGATCCCACAGCGGAACAGCTCGGCGATCAGGTCGATGATACCGCTACCGCAAAGGCCGACAGCCTTTCCGCCGCCGATAATATCATAGGTAGGCTCCATGGTTTCTTCATCAATGGTACATGCCTGGATGGCACCGTCTGTTGCACGCATACCGCAGGAAATGTCGCCACCTTCAAAGGGAGGGCCTGCGGAGCAGACCCAGGAAACCAAGAAGTCGGAGTTGCCGAATACCAGCTCGCCATTGGTGCCCAAGTCAATGAACAGGGACATTTCTTCCTTATTCCAAATCAAACCTGCAAAGGTACCGGCAGTAATGTCGCCGCCTACATAAGAGCCGATGTTGGGTGCGATCCGCACCTGTGCCCGGGGATGGATGGGCAGACCCAGATCTGCCGCCCGCAGTTCCCCATAGCTAAAGAAAGCGGGTATGTAGGGCTCTGTGCGAATGGGGTCGGACTCTACCCCTAAGAGCAGGTGATTCATGGTGGTATTGGCACCGATGGCAAGGCGAACGATCCGATTGGCGGGAACACCGGCTTCCTTACTCAAGGTGTTAAAGAGGGGAAGGATGGTTTCTTCGATAATGGCCTTTTGGAGCTTTTCTCTGCCGTCCTTCTTCCCTTGCTCGATAATACGGTTAATGACATCGGCACCGTAACGGATCTGACCGTTACCGCCGGAGGCCTTGGCAAGGAGCTTGCCGTCCTTCAGGTCAAAGAGGACAGCGGAAACGGTGGTGGTACCGATATCCATGCCGATGGCACACAGGGGGCTTTCATCCTTATAGGGCATAAAGGTATAGACGGTGAACTTGCCATCCTGTTCTTCACCCCAGACACGGAGACGGAAGCCGTTCTCACGGAGGGCGGTGGGAAGATCCCGCAGAGCCCCGAAGGGAATAGAGATCTCACAGCCCAAAGCCTGAGACAGAGCCCATTCCAGTCGCTCGTTATCGGGCATGGTGTCATCCAGGGTAGGCTCGTCCATGACAATATCCACAGCACGGAAATTGTTCCCCAGAGAGATGCCGGCCTCTTTCACGCCCTCTAAGAGCTGAGTAAAAATAGCGATCTCCTCACCGGAGGACAGGTCGGCGGTCTTCATACGACTACGGTAGGCAGAAGCAATATCGGGAACTAAAATTTCCAGATCGCTTGCAGGCTTGCAACAGCAAGACAGCCGCCAGCCTTCTGCATATTCTTCGTCGGAAATGTGGGCGGTCTGTAAGCCCTCGGTCTCCCCCTTCAGGAGCTTGACTCGACACTTGCCACAGGAGCCGTTGCCGGAGCAAGGGGCATCGATTGCCACATTGACCCGTCGTGCGGTCTCCAATATATTTTCCCCGTCGATCCACTGTGCCACAACAGGGCTGTCACCGTTCTCAAATCGGAATGTCAGTTCATACATGATGTAAGTACCTTCTTTCTTTCCTATTTATCCGGTATCATCATATCATAAAAGAGTAAAAAAAGAAAGGGATTTTTCTTTTCTCTCTTGCAACAAATATCTGAGGGGCCGTCTTGGGAGACAGACCCGTTCTCTACATTATATTATATAGTATAACTGTGTCCCGGTTAGACGGTGCCGACCACGGTGATGACGGCGGTGCCGGGGGTGACGGTCCAGGTACCGTCGGGGTTAGCGGTATAGATTGCAGCGGGAACAGTGATCTGTCCCGGCAGGGTAGCAAAGGCACCGGTGGCGGGATCGTAGGTGTAGTTCACCCCTTCTGCCCAGGTAGCACCGTTATAGCTAACGGCGATGGGATTCAGGATGGGGTTAAAGGTGTCTGTCAGTACCAGATCATCTGTTGCTACAGCTTCTACATTACCACTGTTCTGGATCACGAAGGTGTAGGTCAGTTGACCGTTATCCGTCACCACTGCGGGGCTGATGGATTTGGTAATGGTCAGATCCGTTGCATCCAAGGCGGTAATTACCTCTGTTGCGGTTACGGGGGAAGCCAGACCGTCCCCGGTCACGGTGACGGTATTCTCAATGGTACCGCCGCTGACGGGAGAAGCGTACTCGTTGACTACCACATCGTAAACCAGAGTCGCATTGCCTCCTGCGGGAACTGTCACATTCCCAAAGGACAGAGGAGGCCCGGGGGTAACAGCAGGCGTGGGTTGCAGAACACCGTTCTGATAGAACAGGGCGCTTTCATAGGTCAGGGGATAGAGGGTGGTTACTCCATCCGGGGAATAGGCGCCTAAATTATCTGTGACGGTCAGGCCTGTCAGGGGTGCGGTACCGGTGTTGACCAAGGTGACCACATAGGTCACTCTGTCCCCGGGACGGTAGGTCTGGGGAATGGCGGTTTTGGTAGCGGTCAGGACTTCTACCAATTCTCCTGTAACGGTGTTGGAATTGGTGGAACCGCCGTTAAAGGTCAGTGTGGCACGGTTTGTAAAGGTTGCCATATACATACTCCTTTCAAAATAGGCTCGGGGGATCCCCCTGCGACATACTATGACAGGATCTCTGCTTTTGTTCCCATAGCGAATACACTATAATATATATAATAATATTCCCGGCGAAGCCGTCTCCTTTTTCCTGTTAATGGAAACTATAATATTTTAATAATTTGTGAAAAGAAAAACTTTAGTATTGCAATTCCCTAAATGAAGTGCTATAATAGAACCACCATTTAGGAAAGGAGCGTCTAATATGTTCTTTAAGTTTGCTTTTACTTTTTTCTATTACTTTGGTAACAGGGAATCGTGCAGCAAACAGTAAGAATCGACGTTTCATGTAACGCGACAGATTTTTTTAAGCCGCACGAGGAAGCTGTTTTTACAGATTCTTTGGTGCGGTTTCTTTTTATAACCAAACGGGCTCCGATCCGCCACCGACTCCTGCCGGCGAGCAGACATCCCCGCAAAGAAAAGGAGTTTTTATTATGATTACAGTACTCAAAAAGGGAACCTCTCAGGCACAGATCGACCACCTGATCTCTTGGCTTAAGAGCCAAAAGATGGATGTTCATGTTTCTCACGGAGAAAACTATACCGTCCTGGGGCTCATCGGCAATACCGGCTCTATTGACATGGAGCTCTTGAGCAGCCTGGATATTGTAGAATCCGTCAAACGGGTCACCGATCCCTTTAAGCAGTGCAACCGCCAGTTCCAGCCGGAGGACACTGTCATTACCGTAGGCAATGCCAAGATCGGCGGTGGTCATTTCGCCATGATCGCAGGCCCCTGCTCCGTAGAGACCGAGGAACAGATCATCGAGGTTGCACAGGCTGTGAAGGCCGCCGGTGCAGACTTCCTCCGTGGCGGTGCTTTTAAGCCCCGTACCTCTCCCTATGATTTCCAGGGTCTGGGTGCCGAGGGTATCCGCCTCCTGCTGGAAGCGAAAAAGGCAACAGGTCTGCCCATTGTCACGGAGATCATGAACATTAACACCCTGGATCTCTTCGCCGATGTGGATGTGATCCAGGTAGGTGCCAGAAATATGCAGAACTTTGACCTGCTGAAGGAACTGGGCAAAACAGACAAGCCCATTCTTTTAAAGCGTGGCCTTGCCAATACCCTGAAGGAATTCCTCATGAGCGCGGAATACATCATGTCTGAGGGAAACCAGAAGGTCATCCTCTGTGAGCGTGGCATCCGCACTTTTGATACCTATGCCCGTAATACTCTGGATCTTACCGCCGTTCCCATGCTCCATGAGCTGTCCCACCTGCCTGTAGTGGTTGACCCCAGCCACGCAACGGGCAAGATCCGCTTGATTCCTCCCATGGCTCTGGCAGCAGTGGCCTGCGGTGCAGACGGCATCATGCTGGAAGTCCACAATGATCCTATCCATGCCCTCTGTGACGGCGCCCAGTCCCTGAAGCCGGAGCAGTTTGCAGACCTTGCCAAGCGGATGCGGATCGTCCGAGGTGCCATCCTATGATCGTCGGGATCGTAGGTCTGGGTCTCATCGGTGGATCCCTTGCCCGTGCTTATAAGGCAAAGGGACATCGGGTTCTGGTCTATGACTTGGATACCTCGGTATCTTCCTTTGCGGTTATGGCAGGAGCAGCAGACGGAATTTTAGAGGATGAGACTTTAGGGGAGTGTGAGCTGATCCTCCTTGCGGTCTATCCCAAAGCCGCCATTTCGTGGTTGGAAGAAAAAGCTCCCCAGTTTAAGAACACCGTGATCGATTGCTGTGGTGTAAAGACCGAGATCTGCAAGGTGGGCTTCTCCCTGGCAGAACGGTATGGCTTCCTCTTTGTGGGAGGACACCCCATGGCAGGCACCCATTTTTCCGGCTTTAAGTACAGCCGTGCTACCATGTTCAAGGGAGCACCTATGGTGCTGGTTCCTCCCAGACGGGATGATATGCAGCTCATTGATGATATTACAAAACTCCTTGCTCCCTGTGAATTCGGAAAATTCTCTGTGACAACCGCAGAAAAGCACGATGAAATGATCGCCTTTACCTCCCAGCTTCCTCACGTGGTTTCCAACGCCTTTATTAAGAGCCCCACCGCTCTGAGCCACAAGGGCTTCTCCGCAGGGAGCTACAAGGATCTGACTCGTGTTGCCTGGCTGAACCCCGGTATGTGGTCGGAGCTGTTTATAGAAAATAAAGAATACCTGATCCCGGAGCTTGACCAAATCATAACGGAACTACAGAAATACCGTGATGCTATGGAAGAAGAAAATCGGGAAGAACTTTACCGCCTCTTAGAAGACGGCAAGAAGCGAAAGGAGGAGGTCGGATGAACACCGTCACTGTCACCGCCTCAAAAACCTATGATGTCCGTATCGGAAAAGGGATCTTGGATACCATCGGCACAGAGCTCTCCAAAATCGCCAAGGGTAAGGTCATGATCGTTACCGACGAGAATGTGGCACCTCTGTATTTAGGCAGGGTCTACCGTAGCCTTACAGAAGCCGGCTTCACGGTCTATACGAGCGCCGTCCCTGCAGGAGAGGGATCCAAGGACTTAAAATATTATGTAAACCTATTGGAAATGGTTGCCCAAAAGGGACTCACCCGTTCCGACACCCTAATTGCCTTGGGTGGGGGT
The DNA here is from genome assembly GCA_045660585.1 of Faecousia sp. Lineage (GTDB taxonomy): Bacteria > Bacillota > Clostridia > Oscillospirales > Oscillospiraceae > JAZOXB01. The sequence goes on from JAZREB010000481.1 coordinate 5,569, forward strand.
GTGGTAGGAGATCTGACGGGCTTTGTAGCCGCATCCTATCTGCGAGGGATCTCCTTTGTGCAGATCCCTACCACCTTGCTTGCTATGGTGGACTCCTCCGTAGGGGGAAAGACCGCCGTGAATCTCAAAGCCGGAAAAAATCTGGCAGGAGCCTTCCATCAGCCCTCTTTTGTCCTGTGTGATACGGATTGCTTAGACACCCTGACGGAAGAAGTATTCCGTTGCGGATGTGCAGAGGTTATCAAAACCGCTGTTTTGTTTGATCCGGAATTGTTCGATCATTTACAATCAAAAGGCATCAATTTCGATCGAGAATGGGTCATTACCCGTTGCGTGCAGTGGAAAAGGAACATTGTCTGCGCTGATGAGTTTGACCGTGGTCAGCGACAGCTCCTGAATTTAGGCCACACCGTAGCCCATTCTATTGAGGCTCTGACGGAGTATGACACCCCCCACGGCTATGCCGTAGCCGCAGGCACCTGTATTTTTGCCCGTGCCTTTGCAGAAGATCCCGAAACCATTGTAGAGTGCTTCCGCACCTTTAACTTACCTACAGATAGCTATTTTTCTGCAAAGCTTCTGGCAGGTGCCGCCCTCATGGATAAAAAACGGCAGGGAGATACCATCACCCTGGTCATTCCCAAGGCTGTTGGAAATTGTCTACTCGAAAAAGTTCCTGTTGAGGAGCTGGAAACCATCATAAAGGGAGGATTAGACCATGACTGAGACCCTATATCCCAACCCCATCGGCGGTACCATTGAGGCTATCGCTTCTAAATCCCACGGACACAGACTCCTGATCTGCGCTGCACTGGCAGACCGCCCCTCGGAGCTGTATTGCCCCCAGCGTTCTGCCGACATTGATGCGACTGTCAATTGTCTCACCGCCCTTGGTGCAAAGATAGATTATGTAAACCGAACCTTCTATATAGAGCCTATTTCCGAGCCTCGATTTGGGGAGCTGGATTGTGGGGAAAGCGGTTCTGCCCTCCGCTTCCTCCTGCCCATTGTGGCGGCACTGGGCTGTGGCGGTGAGTTCATCCTCCACGGCAGATTGCCCCGCAGGCCTCTGTCTCCTCTGTGGGAGCTCTTAGAAGAAAATGGCATCACCCTGACCCGTCCCCAACCGGATCGGATCCGTGTAGAGGGTAAGCTGAAAGCCGGTATTTATTCCCTGGCAGGGAATATTTCCTCCCAGTTTATTACGGGACTCCTGATGGCACTGCCCCTTTTAAAAGAAAACAGTGAGATCCGCCTGACCACGGCACTGGAATCTGCCCCCTATGTGGAGCTGACATTGTCTGTTCTCCGACTCTTCGGCCTGCGGATGCCTCCCTTTAACCGTGGCTGGCAGATCCCCGGTGGTATGACCTATCATACGCCCGGTAGAGTTCGGGTAGAGGGAGATTGGTCCAACGCCGCCTTCTGGCTCTGTGCCGGTGCAATTTCTCAGCCGGTTACCGTCTTGGGTCTGGATATGAATTCCACCCAGGGAGACAAACAGATCGCAGACATCCTCCGCGCTTTCGGCGCAACCGTCACCGCCACGGAGGAGGGAGTCACCGTTTCCTCCGCGCCACTCAAGGGTATTAGCGTAAATGTCTCGGACATTCCCGATCTGGTACCTCCCATCGCGCTGGTTGCCGCCTGCGCAGAGGGAACCACCATCATCACCGGTGCAGCCCGTCTCAGATTAAAGGAAAGCGACCGTCTGGAGAGTATTTCCGGCGCCCTCCGCGCCTTAGGCGGACGAGCCGAGGCCACAGAGGATGGCCTGATCATTCAGGGTGGCAAGCTCTTCGGTGGCAGAGTCAACTCCTTTAACGATCACCGCATTGCCATGTTGGGAGCCATTGCTTCCTGTGTCTGCTCCGCCTCTGTCCGTGTGGTAGGTGCGGAAGCTGTGGAGAAATCCTACCCCGATTTCTGGGAGGATTTAGAAAGAATGCAGGTGCCCCAATGAGTAATACCTATGGAAACGCTCTGAAATTAAGTATTTTCGGTCAGTCCCACGGCCCTGCCATCGGCATGACCTTAGAGGGGCTCCCTGCAGGCTTTGCCCCCAATATGGAAGCCCTGCAGGCCTTTTTAAACCGCCGTGCTCCCGGGCAGGGTGCTCACACCACCTCCCGTAAAGAAGCGGATATCCCGGAATTCCTCAGCGGAATGGTAAACGGCAAGACCTGCGGTGCTCCCATCTGTGCCGTGATCCCCAACACCAACACCCGATCCGGGGATTATGATATTATGACGCAGATCCCCAGACCCTCTCATGCAGACTACCCCGCCTTTGTCAAATACGGCACCGCCCACGACGGACGGGGTGGGGGAAAGTTCTCCGGCAGGCTGACGGCGCCCCTGTGTATTGCAGGTGGTCTGTGCCTGCAACTGTTGGAGCAAAAGGGGATCCGTATCGGCGCCCAGATCCTAAAGATCGGCAAGGCGGAGAATCCCCGTTTCGATCCCCTGCACCCCCACATTCCCTCTGCCAATGCCGTCCCCACAGAGGCCATGCTCCGAGAAATCGCCGAGGCTAAGGCAGAAAAGGACAGCGTTGGAGGTATCATCGAATGTGCCGTCACCGGCCTCCCTGCCGGTTTGGGTGAGCCCATGTTTGATGGTTTGGAAAACCGTCTGGCACAGATCCTTTTTGCCATCCCCGCTGTAAAGGGTGTGGATTTTGGCAGTGGATTTGACTGCGCCCATATGCGTGGCAGTGAGCACAATGATCCGTATTATGTAAACCAAACCGGAGAGATCCGAACCCGAACCAACCATGCAGGGGGTATTCTCGGTGGAATTTCCACTGCTATGCCCCTGATACTTCGGGTAGCTGTAAAGCCCACCCCATCTATAGCCCGTCCTCAGGAAAGTGTGACCTACGACGGCAAGAAGGAGACCTTGGAAATTCACGGCCGTCACGATCCCTGTATAGTGCCCCGTGCCGTCCCCTGTGTAGAAGCCGCAGTAGCGGTAGCAATATTAGACATGATTTTGGAGGCAGGACAATGGAACTGAAAGCCTATCGTAACGAAATCGACCGCATTGATGATGAGATCGTCCGTCTGTTCCAGGAGAGAATGGACGTAGCTGCAAAAATTGCGGAATATAAGAAGGAACAGGGCATGGCTATTTTACAGCCTGCCCGTGAACGGGAAAAGCTGGCAGAGGTCAGCGAGAAATCCCGTGAGGATATGCAATCCTATATGCGGGTGCTGTACTCTCTCCTCTTTGAACTGAGCCGTACCTATCAGGAACGGGGCAACCGCACAGAGCTCTTTGACAAGATCGAGTATGCCATCGACAACACCCCCCGTCTCTTCCCGCAGAGTGCCACTGTGGCTTGTCAAGGGGTAGAGGGCGCCTATTCTCAGCTTGCTTGTGAGAAGCTGTTCAAGAACCCTCAGATCCAGTATTTCCGTAATTTTGAGGGTGTGTTCTCCGCTATTGAGGCAGGGTTCTGTCAGTACGGCATTCTGCCCATTGAGAACAGTACTGCAGGCTCTGTCAATCGGGTCTATGACCTTATGGTCAAGCATAATTTTCATATCGTCCGATCCACTCGGATCAAGGTAGATCACTGCCTCCTTGCTAAGGAGGGTCATGGAGAGATCAAGGAGATCTACTCCCATGAGCAGGCCATTGCCCAGAGTGCAACTTTCCTCAAATCCCTTGGGAATGTGAAGATCACCGTCTGCGAGAATACTGCCATTGCCGCCATGATGGTGGCACAATCCGACCGCAAGGATGTAGCCGCCCTGTCTTCCCGTATGTGTGCAGAACTCTATGGCCTGAAAATCTTAAAGTCCGGCGTTCAGGATGAGGGCAACAACCATACTCGTTTCCTGTGTATCTCCAAGAATACGGAGATCTATCCCGGTGCCGATAAGACCAGTATCATGATGGTCCTGCCCCACAAGCCCGGTGCACTGTATAAGGTTCTGGCTCGTCTCTATGCTCTGGGCATTAACCTCTTGAAGCTGGAGAGCCGTCCCATGCCGGAACGGGATTTTGAGTTCATGTTCTATTTGGATCTGGAAACCTCTGTATATTCTCAGGAATTTGCCCGTCTCATGTGTGAGATCGGTGGTATTTGTGAAGAATTCAGATATTTAGGCAGCTATTCGGAGGTCGTCTGATGGGCTACGGTCTATTAGGGGAGCACCTGTCTCACAGCTATTCCCCCATGATCCATAGTCGGTTGGGGGACTACGCCTACGACCTCTATGAGGTAGCTCCGGAAGATTTGGACAGCTTTATGAAAAAGGGGATTTTCGACGGTCTTAATGTGACCATTCCCTATAAAAAGACGGTCATGACCTACTGCGCTGAGCTGTCCGAAACCGCCCGTGCCATGGGCTGTGTAAACACCATTGTTCGCCGTCCCGATGGCAGTCTCTATGGAGACAACACCGATGCCGCCGGCTTTTCCTGGCTCTTAGACCGCAACGGCGGTATCGGGGCAGGAGAGAAGGCTCTGGTCTTAGGCTCCGGGGGTGCCGCCGGTACGGTGTGCTGTGTGATAGAAAGCCGGGGAGCCCAAGCTGTGCAGATATCCCGACAAGGCGAAAATAATTATGTAAACCTATATGACCACCAGGATGCCGTTCTTTTGGTCAACGCTACCCCTGTAGGCATGTACCCCAACAACGGGGAGACCCTCGTAGATCTGTCCCGCCTGAAGGGACTCCGCTGTGTTTTGGATCTCATCTACAATCCAAGCCGTACCAAGCTACTACTGAATGCAGAGACTCTCGGCCTCAAATATGAAAACGGCCTATCCATGCTGGTAGCCCAAGCCGGTGTTGCCGCCGGTCTGTTCACCGGTGCAGAGTCCCGAGAGCATACCTGGGAACAGATATTATGTAAACTGAGGAACCGCATGGAGAATGTCATTCTCATCGGCATGCCCGGCTGCGGAAAGTCCACCATCGGCAAGGCTCTGGCAGAAAAACTGGGTCGTCCCTTCATAGATGCAGATGCCGAGATCGTCAAAGAGATTGGGGACATCCCTGCCTTTTTCGCCACTCATGGAGAGGATGCCTTCCGTAAGGCAGAGACCACTGTTCTCGCCCGATTGGGAAAAATGTCCGGGCAGGTCATTGCCACCGGAGGTGGCTGTGTGACCCGGGAGGAAAACTATCCCCTCCTCCACCAAAACGGACGGATCATCCGTCTCCATCGGGATCTTTCTGCTCTCCCCACAGAGGGCAGACCCGTCAGCCAAAGTACAAATTTAACCGAACTGTTCCAAAAGAGAGATCCTCTCTACACCCGTTTTGCAGATCATTGTGTCGAAAACACCGGCACAGTAACACAGGTCGTAGAAAAGATCATGGAGGTATTATGAAAATTCTGGTTTTAAACGGCCCCAATTTAAATATGTTGGGGATCCGAGAGCCTGCTATTTACGGCGATCGGAACTATGCCGCACTGGTGACCTATATCGAAGCTGCCGCCCAAGAGCTGGGCTGTGAGGTGGACATCCGCCAGAGCAACCACGAGGGAGTATTGGTAGATTGGATCCAAGAGGCCTACGGCAAATTTGACGGTATTCTGATTAACCCCGCCGCCTATACCCATACCTCCGTCGCCATCTTAGATGCCCTTAAAGCAGTTGCCCTCCCTGCGGTAGAGGTGCACCTGTCCGACATCAACACCCGCGAACCCTTCCGCCACATTTCCTACCCCGGCATGGCCTGTATTGCAACGTACAAGGGCCTTGGTTTCCGGGGCTACAAAGAAGGTCTGAAAAAACTTCTGTCCCTCTGAGAAAAAAGATTGTAGATTCCTGTTGTACTTTTGGGAAAAGTCTGCTATAATGATGGAAACTAAAAAACGGAGGTAATGATCATGAGCATTGTAGTTATCGGCGACGTATTTGTGGATGTTAAGGGTTTTCCCGAGGACACCTATATGCCTACCGGCAGAAACGTAGGTAGAATCGAATATGTCCACGGCGGCGTTGCCAGAAACGTAGTCGAGGATATTGCCAATATGGAGCTCCGCCCCACGTATATTGGTATCGTAGACGAGACCCCCATGGGTCAGGAAGTCCTGACCAAGCTGAAGAAGCACAAGGTCAACTGCGACTATGTCCTTACTGCTCCCGACGGCATGGGTATGTGGCTGGCTGTTTTTGACAATCACGGTGATGTTGCCGGCTCTATTTCCAAACGTCCCGACGCTTCTCCCATGATTGAACTTCTGGATACCAAGGGTGACGAGATTTTCTCTCGGGCATCTTCTGTTGTTCTTCAGGTTGACCTCCATAAAGAGATCGTAAAGCGTGTGTTCGATCTTGCTGAAAAATACAACCTTAAGTCCTATGCTCTGGTTTCCAACATGAGCATCGCCGCAGAGCGCCGCGACTTCTTGCAGAAGTTCGACTGCTTTATCTGCAACCGTCAGGAAGCAGGTCTCTTGTTCTTAGATGACTACACCAATACCTCTGCTGCTGATTTAGAAAAGATCCTCGCAGATAAGATCCGCCGTGCAAACATCCATTCCATGGTAGTTACCCTGGGCAAGGATGGCGCCGTTTACGCCGATCAAGAGGGTCTGTCCGGCTATTGCCCCGCCCGTAATGTCCAGGTCAAGGACACCACCGGTGCCGGCGATGCCTTCTGCGCAGGCGTAGCCAGCGGTCTGACCTACGGCAAGACTCTTCCCGAAGCTGTAGAGATCGGTACCCACCTTGCCGCCTCCGTTATTACCTCTGCCGAGAACGTCTGTCCCCGTTTCCGTCCCGAAGAACTGGGCATCCAGTTCTCTGGGGAATAATCTGCTCCATAATTTTAAAAATCAGACCTATCTCACGATCCTCCACGGATCATGGGATAGGTCTTTTTCTACCATACCCGTAGGGAAATTATGCCATGGGTACAGTATTCACCCAAGGGTGCGGGAAATGCTGTTTGGACAGGAAGATCCCCGGGGAGCGCTTTGGCTCCTCGGGGATTCGGAGATCGGATATTATTCCAGTTCGTCCAGACTGCGGGAGAAGGCGGGGAGGCAATGCTCTAAGAACCAATCCAGTTCCGGCAGATCCATTGCCATCAGGGCTTCTTTGGTCTGGTTGGCGGCGGCCTCGAACTCGGTGTTGCCGGCCTTCAGCTCTTCCAGACACTTGATGTGGGCGGATAGCTTATCTGCGGCCTTGACGATGGGGAGAACGGACTCGTCGTTCTCGTAAACCAAGGGTGCATAATGTTCCCGGAGCTCTTCCGGCAACATGTTGAGGAGCTTGGTTCCGCTGATATACTCAACCTGTTTATAGGCGGCTTTGATATCCGGGTTGAAATATTTGATGGGAGTGGGCAGATCCCCTGTGAGGATCTCCGAGGCATCGTGGAACAGGGCGGCGGTTGCACATCGTTCCGGGTCAGCGGGAAGTCCCAAAATCTCTCGGCGGATCATAGCCAGACCGTGAGCCAGAACGGCTACCATGTGACTATGCTCCTGAATATTCTCCGAGAAGGTGTTTCGCATGAGCCCCCATCGGGTAATATACCGCATACGGGACAGGAAGGCGAAGAAACGATATTCATCCATGTTTCTCAGTGCCTCCTTCCGCTACGAGCGGTCTGGGTGCTACGGGAGGAAGAGGATCCTCTTGTTGAGGATGTTCTACGGTCAGAGGGTCTACGGGGTGTGGATCTGTGACTCGTGGAACGTGTGGCGGAGGAACGTCCACTACTACGGGAACGGGAGTTCTCTCGGCTACTGCTACGGCTGAGAGAAATGGGGCGGATCCGAGGCAGAGTGGACTCTATATTCCGCGCCAGAGAACGGACAATGGCATTGCGATTTTCGGAGCGGATCCTTTTAAGGAAATCCTTATAGAGCAGATAGAAACTCTCCGGGGAAGGAGAAGCATCTCTCTCGTCAATCAGCCATGGACAGGGCTCTGTAGTAGCAGAACCGTAATATTTACGGAACCGTTTATCTACACCCAGGATCTCTGCATAGGGCAGACCGCGGTAGTAATACTGGCTATCTCGGCCGATATCCCGAGCTGCGGAAGATTGGTTACTACGGACAACAAAGTGGCGGAAATTCAGGATCTCCGACAGAGTCTCTCGACCGGGAATGGTTCGCAGACCGCCGAAACGGGTGGCATAACCGGCACCTAACTGTAACAGAAGGGTGAAGAACAAGTAGCCCACATAGCCGGTGGGTTTTGCAAACAGATACAGGATCAAGCAGGTGCCTACTGCAATACCCACATAGATCCAACGGGTGGGGCGATACCAGTGGGGGACCACCTGCTGTAACAGATAATGCAGGGGAAGGGTCAGGAATGTCAGCAGAATGATCCAGATCCAACGTCCTACAGAGGAGGGAAGCAGGGTGTCAAACAGCATTACGGTGAAGAAGAAGCCGGCACATAGGCACAGGATCAAGAAGACCTTGGGCTTTCCGTCGTTCTTGCGGAACATGCGGTTTCTCCAATGTGCTCTGAGAACGGGGGATTCGGAATTGACGGCGGCCATGAAACGGGGACCGGGAACCTCGATAGTAGAGGTAGAACGGAAAATGGATTGGAATACACGGCGTTCTGCGGTGCTCCGTTCGTTGCCCATTTCCATCTGCTTTTCCAGACGGTAGCGACCACTCTTGGTACGGCGAAGGAGAACATAGCCCAAATTGCCCCAATGGGCAATGAGGGAGCCGATATCGGCCTTCTCTCCGAAAAGCTGACAGGGGATCTCACCGGCAGAGAACTGGAAATGGAAGGCGGGGCCGTTTTTCTGTCTCAGGCGAACCCTAAATAGGACGATCAGCCAATAACCGATACATACTATATAGAGGGCGATGAAGGCCAAACGGTCGAATTTAACGGTTCTCTCTGCCAGGTGCTTCAGAACAAAGGAATCCGGCTCAAAATCCAGATCCATGGTCAAAGTCTCGTGATCACGGAAGACGATACTGGACTTGGCGGTGACGGAGTTGTCCTTTACCTGAATATTTAAGTAGTTGTCGATGACATCGCCGTAATAGGCACTCTGCCAACGGGGGAAATCCGTAACCTCTGTGGGGAATTGGATAGTGAGATTATAGCGGTTAATGGGATAATCCCAGCCCTGTTCCGGGAGTTTAGCGGTAAACCGCTGACCGGTGGAGAGCTCTCTCATGGTGCAGGGCAGGGTGTAGCTACACTGGAATGTCTGGGTGCCGGAGAAGCCGGACTTGTTCTCAAAAACCACGTATTTGATACCGTCTATGGTCTTTCGGTCAAAAGAGGCGCCGGAGGCGGAGATATCCTTTGCATCTGTGCCCAGGGGAAAACGGAAGGTGGTCGGTTGCCCGACAAAGCGGACATCTGCGG
>JAZREB010000482.1:0-2657 GCA_045660585.1 Faecousia sp.
GTTTTCGCATTGATTATATTTTTGTTATAGTGCCTACCGCACAATCCCTCCGTCACGGCTATGCCGTGCCACCTCCCTTTACACAAGGGAGGCTTTAGTGCCTACCGCATCGGTAAACAGTTCGATAAATCGGAATTTGAAAATTAGGTAGCGGATTGCTCCAAATAGGCCTTTCTGCCGGATTCGTAGAGGTTATTGCCTTCGCTATCGATGATGACTACAACGGGGAAATCTACGACCTCCAGACGGCGGATAGCTTCTGCGCCTAAGTCCTCATAGCAGACGATCTCCGCCTTTTTAATGCAGTTACTCAGCAGTGCTCCGCAACCGCCGATGGCACCAAAGTATACAGCGCCGTGTTCCTTCATAGCCGCTACCACTTCGGGGCCACGCTTGCCCTTGCCGATCATGCCGGTCTGTCCCTGTGCGATGAGAGTGGGGCTGTAGGCATCCATACGGTAGGATGTGGTGGGTCCTGCGGAGCCGATGGCCTGACCTTCCTTGGCAGGGGTGGGACCGACGAAATAGATAATGGAATCCTTTACGGGGAAGGGCAGTTCTTTCCCCTCTGCCACCAGTTCACACAGCCGTTTGTGGGCGGCATCTCTGGCGGTATAGATCACACCGGACAGGAGAACGCTGTCCCCTGCACGGAGCTTGCGAGCCTCATCTTGGGAGAGGGGAAGGGTTAATTTCATAGCCATTTACAGCACCTCCGTCTTATGGCGGGTCACGTGGCAGTTAATATTCACTGCTACGGGAAGTCCCGCAATATGGGTGGGATAATATTCTACATTCACAGCCAAGGCGGTAGTCTTACCGCCGAAGCCCTGAGGACCGATGCCCAGAGCGTTGATCCGCTGTAACAGATCTTCTTCCAACTGTGCATAGAAGGGATCGGAGTGTCTCTCGTCCACAGAGCGCATGAGAGCCTTCTTTGCCATATAAGCTGCCTTGTCAAAGGTACCGCCTACACCTACACCTACCACAATGGGAGGACAGGGGTTGGGGCCCGCTTCTTCTACTACCTTGCAGACGAAGTCCTTAACGCCCTCGATACCGTCGGAGGGACGGAGCATTTTGATTTGGCTCATGTTCTCACTGCCGAAGCCCTTGGGAGCTACGGTGATCTCGATCTTGTCACCGGGTACGATCTCGGTGTACAGCATAGCAGGGGTATTATCTCCCGTATTTACACGGCGGAGGGGGTCACCTACTACGCTCTTGCGGAGGTAGCCTTCCGTATAGCCTTGGCGAACACCTTCGTTGACGGCTTCTTCCAAGTTGCCTACAATATGGACATCCTGACCGATCTTCAGGAATACGCAAGCAACGCCGGTATCCTGACAGATGGGCTGATTTCGACCATCGGCGATCTCGTAATTTTCAATGATGCGGTCTAAGATTTCCTGTGCTTGTTCCCAGGGCTCTTCCCCACGGCAGGCGGTGATCCGATCCTTGATATCTCCGGGCAAATAGCAGTTTGCCTCGATACAAAGTCTGCGGATAATATCCGTTAATGCACTACTGTGAATTTCTCTCATAAAGGCTTACTCCTTTACATTATAAATAACATCCTGCAGGTCGCCGTTTCTGCCGATGACTTCCGCAACCACGCGGTCGCCCTTGGGGCAGGTAGCAGGCTTGCCGGTAATGGCTTCTGTCTTTTCCTTCAGTTCCTTGATATCAACCAAGGGAAGTCCTGCGGAGGCCAGCTTTTCTCTCAGATCCTCCCGACGGGGATTGACCGCAATGCCTCCCTGGGTGACCAGAACGTCAATGTCCTTACCGGGGGTGGAAACGCAGGTGACCTTGTCCGTAACAATGGGAAGACGGGCACGGAACATGGGCGCAATGATCATGGACAGCTTTGCACCGGCGGCGGTGTCACTGTGACCGCCACTGCCACCCATAATATAGCCGTTGGAATCCGTATGGACGTTGACATTAAAGTCCGTATCTATCTGGGTGGCACCTAAAATGACCACGTCCAGGCTGTCAACTACAGCACTTCTGCCCCCGGGGGCGGCGTACTGTAATGCAGAGATCTCTCGATGTCTGGGATTATCCCGCAGGGACTTGACCGCATCTAAGTCAAAGCACTGCACATCCATCAGGGTCTCAAAGCACCCGGCCTGTAGCATATCCACCATGTAGGCGGTAATGCCACCTAACCCGAAGCTACCCTTAATATTCTTTTTCAGCATGATTTCCTTCAGGAACTTTGCGGCGGCAAGGGATGCACCACCGGCACCTGTCTGGAAGGAGAAGCCGTCCTTTAAGAGGCCGGAAGCCTCAATAACACGGGCGGCATGGCTTGCCATCACCAGACCCACGGGGTCACGAGTGATCCGAGTGGTACCGGAAACGATACCCTTGGGATCGCCGATGGCATCCACGGAAACCACATAGTCTACAAAATTCTCGGAAATAGAGAAGTCTGCCAAGGGGTAAGGCACCAGATTATCGGTAATGACAACCACCTTCTTGGCAAACATGGCATCTGCAAAGGCGTAGCCCAAGCTACCGCAGGCAGATTTTCCGTACTTGCCGGAGCAGTTACCCATGGGATCTGCGGTAGGTGCGGCGATAAAAGCCACATCGATGGGGGTTCTGCCCAGACGGATGTCGTTGGGTCTGCCACCGTGGGTGCGGAA
>JAZREB010000483.1:0-2828 GCA_045660585.1 Faecousia sp.
TATTTTATGCGAAAAAGGAGAGCCCCAAAAGGAGCTCTCCCCTGCAAATGTAGAATTTAGGAATTAGCCCTTCTTGCGGCTCTTGACCATGTCCATTGCAACAGCAAAGATGATCAGGATACCGGTGAGCATTTCCAGGATGTAGTCGTTGATACGGAATGCCTGACCGACGTTCTGGATAACAACCATGAGCAGAGCGCCAACGAAGGTACCGGTAATAGCACCTCTGCCGCCTGCCAGGGAAGCGCCGCCGATAACGGTAGCAGCAATAGCGTTCATGTCGTAGCCTTCACCGGTGTTGGTTGCACCACGGAGGATACGGCCGGCAAACATCATAGCAGCAATACCGTAGATCAGACCTGCAACGGAGTAAACCATGTAGAAGGTCTTACGAACCTTGATACCGGACAGACGAGCAACCTCGATACCGGAACCGATAACAAACAGATCACGACCGAAAGTGGTATAGCGAAGAACCAGCAGTGCGATAACGGAAACCACCAGCCAAATAGCACAGAGAACGGGAATGAAGCCGGCAATATCAAAGTTACCGATCTTGTAGAAGATGTCAACGTACTCAGTGGTGTCGGGCTTGAAGAAGGTGACGGAGTTACCACCGCAAGCCAGCTTCAGGATAGCGCGGTAAATGGTGGATGTGCCGAGGGTAGCGATCATTGCGGGAACCTTCAGATCGAAAATCAGAACGCCGTTAATGAAACCGCAAACAATGCAGATCAGGAAGTTAGCTGCAATGCATAAACCTACAGAGTAGCCTGCACGGTTCATCAGAGCCATAGTCATACAGCCCAGACCGGCAATAGCGCCACCGGAAATGTCAATGCCGCCGGTGATGATGATGAGAGTCTGTGCAACAGCCAGAACACCAACAATAGCGCCCTGCTTAGACAGGTTCATCAGGTTATACTTACTTCCGAAACTATCGGTTGCAAAGAATGCAATCAGGAACAGTGCGATAACAACGAGACCGATCGTAAACTCAGAACGCTTGGTCAATCTGGAAAACGCAGTGGACTTTGCGTTCTTTCCTAATTTAGCAGTTTTAGTAGACATAGCTTTTTCTCCTCTTATTCTTCAACGGAAGCCATCCGAAGGACATCTGCCTCGGTGAGAGTCTTCAGTTCTTCCTTATTGTATTCTGCAGTGATCTTGCCCTGGGCCATAACGATGAGTCTGTCAGACAGTCCCATGACCTCGGGGAGATAAGACGAAATAAGAATGATGCCCTTGCCCTGTCTGGTCAGAGCCTCAATGAGCTTAAAGATCTCCTGCTTTGCACCAACGTCGATACCGACGGTGGGCTCGTCAAAGATCAGGATATCGGGGTTGCAGCACAGGAGCTTTGCGATAACGACCTTCTGCTGGTTGCCACCGGAAAGGTTGCCAACCAACTGGGCAATGGAAGGAGTCTTAACGTTGACGTCCTTGGAGAAATCCTCGGCACGCTTGGTCTCCTTCTTCAGGCTGATGATACCGCATTTGCTGATGGCATCATAGGAGCTCATATTGATATTGGTCTTAATGTCCAACTTCAGTGCACAGCCATCGGCTCTGCGGTCCTCGGTCAGGAAGCCAATACCCTTATGGAGCGCATCACTGGGGTTCTTAATGGCAGTCTTTTCACCCTTCAGGTAAATGTCGCCTGCCAGTCTCTTATCAACTGCGGTCAGAGCGCGCATGATCTCGCTTCGACCTGCACCCACAAGACCTGCGAAACCAAGGATCTCACCTCTGTGGAGAGTGAAATCAATGTCCTTAAAGTGCTTGCTGTCAGCAAAGCCCTCTACACGGAGGAGCTCTTCACCGGGCTCGAAATGCTCGATGTTGTAAATATCCGTTGCGGGACGACCGACCATCTGCTGGATCAGGAAGTCCTTAGTAACCTTCTCAATGGGGAGGGTATCTACATAGGTACCGTCCTTCAGAATGGTAACACTGTCACAAATCTGGATGATCTCTTCCAGACGGTGGGTAATGTAAATAATGCTGACGCCCTTAGACTTAAGGTAAGCGATGAAGTTGAAGAGAACTTCTACCTTCTCGTTTTCCAGAAGTGCGGTGGGCTCGTCAAAGATAACCACGCGGATATCTTCGTTTACGTAGATCTTACTAATGGTAACCATTGCCTGCATAGCAACGGGAAGTTCACGAATTTTGGCCATGGGATCCTCGTGGATACGGAATTCTTCCATGATCCGCTTGGAATCCTTCTCCATCTTCTTCCAGTCTACAAGACCCATCTTGGTCTTGGGCTGGTTGCCAAGGAAGTAGTTCTCGGCAATGGACAGATCGGGAGCAATATTAACATGCTGATAATTTGCAAAAACGCCGTGAGACTGAGCCTCAACAGCACTGGTATTGACGATCCACTCGCCATTATAGTTCATCAGAACACGGCCCTTGTCGGGCTTTTCAACACCCATGATGCACTTGATCATGGTGGATTTGCCTGCACCGTTCTCACCGACTAATGCTCTGATCTCGCCCTTCTTAATAGAAAAGCTGACATCGTTCAGTGCGGTAACGCCGGGATAGAACTTGCTGACATTCTCAATTTTTAAGATGGTATCTTGTTGCAATGTTACACCCTCATTCTTTCCTAATGATGGATTGACTGAGGGCGCTGTGATCGTTTGGGGATCACAGCGCCCCTGTTTTACTTACTTGTCAGATGTATTCCTCAGTCAATTACTTGACGGAGGGGCTCATCATGAACTGGATCTCTTCGCTGTCAATGTTAGCGCCGGTAACGATAACGGGGGGAACGTTGACTTCCTTGGTAGCCTCGGGGTTCTTGCCCTCGTGAGCGG
>JAZREB010000484.1:0-6148 GCA_045660585.1 Faecousia sp.
TTGACGGAAATATCACTTGCCAGATTCAGGGTATGTCCGATTTTCCAAGTAGTATTCTCCTGAGGCTCCTTGATTTCTGTCTCTCCGCAGATACAAGAGCCGCCACTATAGCTGTGTGCTTCTTCTGCGGTGTGATCGCAGAATTCACAGGTAACTGCGTGAGTCTCGGAATCCTTAGTGGTGTAAACGGGAGTATGACCCTTTGCGGGAACAACTTCTTGCGCCGTGAGGACTACGCTACATAGGGAGCAGTGCTTGCCTTCCGTCAGACCTGTTGCGGTACAAGTGGGCGCAACAGCCTTGTCGGTGACAACTGTGTGACCCTTTTCCTCGGTTGTTGCATAAAAGGAGAAGGTACCGTAGGTCGTCGTCTTCCAGGTGTACTTGTCGATACCGGTTTCGGTACAGGTAGGTGCCTTGGAAATAGACTTGGTGTAGTCTGTGGTATTTAGCTTGGGCAGGGTCACTGTAGCCGTTCCCCCACACACGCTACAGGTTCCGGTGAGGGTACCTTCCAAAGAGGTAGTAGGCTCCTTGGTCGCCTTATAGCTGTAAGTATGGGCCTCGTCCTTGGTGTAGCCACAGGCACAGGTGTTCTTGTGATTGGTGCCATCCACATTGGAAGAAGACCAGCTATGGGCTGTTGCTGTAAAGGTAGCGATAACCGTAGTATCTGCGGTAATATTCTCGAGACTCTTATCCCAACCCTTGAAGGTGTAGTGATAGGTAGCATCGCTTGCCTTGGTGGGAGTAGTTCCTGTGTAGGTAACAGACTCGCCCTTGTGAACCGTCTTGGTTGCCAGGGTCTTGCCGTTTCCATCTGCAAAGGTCACGGTATACCGAGGTGTGGGAAGGTCGGACTCTTTACCGATAAAGATATAGTCTATGGTTACCACGCCGAGCTCTTGGGCAGATTTGCTCTCGATGCCACCGAAATACACACGAATCTTGTCGATTTCTTCCGCATTTTTGAAAGCATCGGCCAGAGACTGTGTTACAACAAGATATCTGTCACTGTCAATATAGGCTCCGTGGTCGGCATAGTTGCTCGTTGCCGTTAAGGAAGTATTCTTGTTGTTAATAAAATACCGCAGATTCAGGTAGGGCTGTATGGTTTTGACCGTAGTGGAACCGTCGTCATTGGTCAGGAGCTGATCTCCCACCTTAAAATTCTTCATTTTGAAGCGGATCTGGAAATATTCCGCTTCACCGGGATCAAAGGACAGGGGGAAATTGGTAGCGGTATTTCCAATATTCGTATCTACATAAATATCCGGCCAGTCCTCCGTTGCCATGGTGGGTAATCCGTAAAGACTCAAGGTTCCTGCTGTATTATCAATGACCGCATCGGAAACACGGGTGGATTTGTAGATCCAGTTGTTCTCCGTAGGATCGTCGAACTGTGTATAGCCGTATGTCCGTGTATCATAGCGGATCTGGTCTTCCTCGGTATTGCCGAAGTCAAAATACAGTTCCCCCTGATCCGGCATACTTTCATAGGGACCCACATAGGCATAGTCAATGGTCACTACACCGTTTTGATCCGCAGGTTTATCGAAGCCGGAGAAATGGATCACAAGGCGATTGACTTCGTCCAATTCCCGCATAGAATCCTTGATGGCTCCGGTTACGGTAATATATTCCCCGGAATTAAGGTAGGACGGATCAAAGCTCGCCTTTGCAGCCCCAATGTAACTGTTATCCGTGGAATGGTAGAAGTGGACACTGGCGCCCGGTTCCGTCCCGGTAAAGCCCGTCATCTTAAAGCGGATCCGGAAACACTCTGCATACTCGGGATCATAGTTCAGTTCCATGTTCACGGAGTCTGCGTAGATGGTAGTGTAGCCTGTAGTCCCGGGCATGACCGTCAGGGTGCCCGCCTTAGTGTCCATAATTTGGGAGCCGTTTACATAGCCGGAGGTTCTGCCTTGCCATGCTTCGGCTGTGTCAAAGCTCTCCATATTGTAAACATAGTTGGAATAGCGCTCATTTGCGCGCTCGCTGTTGTCGAAGTCAAAGAACAGGGCCTTGTCCAAAATTTCCAGACTTCCCTTTTCCTCTAAGACTTCTCCACAGCCTAAACAAACAGTTTCTCCCTTCTGTCCTTGTGTGGTCAGAGTAGGTGCCAAGATTTCGGGCACACTCGCCGTATGCTCGGCGCTCTTTTCCCAAACCAGAACGGGATATCCCTGATTGACCCCAAGGTGGTCAAAGGCATATGCAGAGCCCAAAACAGGAGCATAGCTCTTCATAGTCTCGGGGGTAACGAAGGTAGAACCCTTTTCGGTAGTATAACTACCCTTAGTAACCAGTTTAACACCTCCAACGCCATAGGTATTGCGGATAATGGCATTGGACTGGGTTGTATTGATTTCGGCAAACACCGTATTGTAGCTACCTACATCATAGCAGTTTTCGATCACGACCCCTGTGGTCTTGCTTGCAATATAGCCTACCAGACCGCCTGCCTGGGTAATGGTCTTTCTTGCATAGACCGCACCGGTGTTATAAGAGTTCTTCACATATACATTGCTTGTGTTGATCATGCCCACCAGTCCGCCAACATGGAAATTAGCAAACACCGTAGCCTTGTTGTAGCAATTCTGCATTCTTGCCCCACCGGAGAGGTTGCCTACCAGGCCTACATGCTCCTTGCCAATGACAACACCGCTTTCCAGACCCACATTTTGAAGCAAGCCTGTGCTGTAAGCACCGAAGAGTCCCATGTAGTTGGATTCAATGTTAACTGCATTGATGTTGGAAACCATGTGGCCGTCACCATCAAAGTTCCCTCGGAAAATCTTCCCACTGCCACCGATAGGCAGGAAGGGCTCCCCTTCTAAATCAATATCTGCTGTCAGGCGGATCTGCCGATCTCTAAATCCGTTTTCGTGCTGTACACGGACGAGGTAGGACAGCAGTCTCAATTCCTCGGCAGTGCCGATGAGGTATACGCCGTTTTCATCCTTACTGAGCATGGTGGGAGCATCTCCGTTTTCCCATGCGAGGACGGGATAAACATTATTCTGTACCAAATAGTCCTTTGCAAAGGCGGTTCCCAAAACCGTATCATAGCTCATTAAGTCAGAAGAGGCAACCTTTGCACAATCGGTAACAATCAGAGAATTGGGCTCATAGGTCAGTTCTACCGTGTCGATGGTATAGCAGTTGGAAATTTCCGCTGTGGTCACAGCAGTATTGCACTTACCCATGATGCCTGCACTCTGGGTTCCCAAGTTATAGCAATTTTGGATCTTGGTATTCTTTCCGTCACTTGCAATATAGCCAACGATGCCTGCGGCAACCTTGTCCTTTGTGCTGACGGCGCCGGTGTTGTAGCAGTTCCGCACAACGCTGTTGCCGTTACCGCCGATCATGCCTACAATACCGCCGGTTGCGGTTCTTGCGGTAACATTGACCTTGCTGTAACAATTGTCGATCACCGTAGCATTGCGAATAGAGCCAACCAAAGCCGCCGCCTTATCGTCGCCGAAGACCACGCCGCTTTCCAGACCCACATTCTTGATGGTTGCTCCGCTTGCAAAGCCGAAAAGACCCACATAGAGGTTACCGGAGGTGATCACCATATTTTTTATCACATAGCCGTTACCGTCAAAGGTTCCGCCAAAGGCCTTCCGGGATGCACTGTCGATCTGACAGTTACCGCCAATGGGGATCCATTCCTTGCACTGTAAATCGATATCGGCGCACAGCTTGACAGTTTTGCCGGAGAAGCTGTTGCCCAAAACATTGACCATATAGGAAAGAGAGCGCAGATCTTCGGCGGTATAAATGTTATAAACACCATTGCTGTCTGCTTCCAACACCTGCACCTCTGTGCCGTAAATACTGCTGTTTAAAATGGGATAGCCCTTATTCTGAGACAGCTTGGTATCGCTTGCGAAGGCAGTTCCCAAAGTTGTATGCAGGGTCTTCATTTCCCCATCCGTAAGCAGTGCACAATCGGTCTGCGTATGTCCTGTGGCAGTATGGAACATAGGAATATTATCTTCGCTCAAGGCATAGCAGTTGGTAAATACCACCCCTGTAAGATCCTTGTGGAAGGAGCAAACCAAGGCGCCTCGTTTGCCACCGCTGACCTTGCCTGTATTATAGCTGTTTTCCACAGAGGCAGTAGTTGCACCGCTGGAAAAATATCCCAAAAGACCGCCTGCGGAAGTGGAGCCGTAAATAGGGCCTGTGTTATAGCAATTGCTAAAGGTTGCGGAGCCGGACATACCTACGATACCCCCTGCGAACTCCACACCCTCTACAGATGCGCGATTGTAGCAGTTGTCAAACTTACTTCCGTTTCCGGCAGAGCCTGCAATACCCGCCACCTTATCGTTGCCCTTTACATAGCCACTCTTGATGCCGAAATTCCGCACCTTTCCGCTGACAGTACCAAAGAAGCCGATAAAACTCCGATCTGTGGTAATTCTCAGATTCTTAATGCCATAGCCCTTACCGTCGAAGGTGCCACGGAAGGTCTTTCCGCCACCCTGATCACTGACACTGCCACCGCCAATGGGCACCCACTGGCGAGAATCCAGATCGATGTCATTGCAAAGGGTAACGGTTTTCCCGCTATAGCTATCGATACCGCTGTTGACGTTGTAAGCAAGGAGACGGAGCTCTGCTTCTGTGCTGAGAGCCAGATCCTCGGGCAGAACAGTATCACACTGCCATTTGAACACGGGATATCCGTCATTTTCCCACCCACAGTCATAGATAAAGGAACTGCCCAAGTCCGTAGCAAGACGAGGAAGCTCCGCCTCTGTGACGGTAGCACAGTTGGTATAGATCTCCCGTTCTGCATCGTCTTTCACTGCGGCGGATTTAATGGGGGTAGTGGAATAGCAATTATCCACCGTAACCGTACCAACCAAATACTCTCCGCTGCCCGTATTATAGTAGCCGATCAAGCCCGTACGGCCGGTAGAATCGGTCAAATTGCCGATGTGATAGCAGTTTGCGACCGTAACCGTGGATTTGCTTGCAATGTAGCCCACGATACCGCCGCTAACGGTGGAATAACACTTGATCTCTGCATTGTTATAGCAGTTGGTAATGGTAGAATTGTAGCTCAGCTCGCCGACGATACCGCCTACGTGCTTGATATCAGAGATCACATTTGCCTTGTTATAGCAGTTATCGATTGTGGTATCGCTTGCACAGCCTGCCAAGCCGGCGGTCCTGCCGCCACCGAACACAACTCCGTTATCAATACCCAAGTTACGGATGGTTGCCTTATACACCCTGCCGAAGAAACCAACATCCGATACACCGGGTGCAAACACACAGAGATTCTTGATCTTATGGTTTCCTCCGTCAAAGGTACCGCGGAAGGAATAGGTCGTACCGCAACCGCCGATGGGTTGGAAGGTTCTGCCCTGCATGTCAATGTCGTTCATGAGTTTAAGGGTCTTACCCTCAAAAGTATTGCCCTTTTGCACCATATCGGACAGCAGACAGAGCTGTTCCACATTATAGATCTCATAAACGCCCCGGGCATTAGCCTGCAAGGAGGTGGTCTTGTCATAGTCGTTGAGCTGTGTGCCCATGGTTGCAAGAGTCACCTTGGGCAGAGCCTTATTCCGATCGGATTCTTCCAAAATCGGAGTAAATACAACAGAAATATTTGCAGAAGTCACATTTTCCAGATGAATGACCAGCTTACGATAACCCTCTCTGGATTTTTCATTTGCGGGATCACGGGAATAGTCCGTCAGAGGATTTGCGTCCATCTGTGTAAAGACAGCATTGGAAGGCTCTACGATCTGAGCAAGGAGAGTCTTGCCGTTCATGGTCAGCTCCGCTGTCTTTCCATCCGGGGAAATAGCAATATCCGCCTGGGTATGTGCAAACCAATAAAGCTCAGAAGCACTTGAGCAAGTAATTTCATCCCGTAAATACACTCGGCTACGGTTATCAAAGAGCATTAAACCACGATTTGCAGAAGTAACACCGTAGGAATCGTAGGCATCATACATATCCACCGTGGCAAAGCCCCCATCATAGGAGCTCTTATAGCCACTGATCTGGGCTTTGGACTTGGCATCCTGTCCACCACGCTCACCGGGGTTAATAACAATGGCGTTGTGGCCTTCCGTACGTTTACGGTAGTAAGTCCAACGGCCGATATTTT
>JAZREB010000485.1:0-5753 GCA_045660585.1 Faecousia sp.
TCAGTAAAGTCAAGAGAATACAAATCAATCTTTTCATAATCACAGCTCCCTAATGTTGTCGATGATGCTTTTACTGACGATTTCACGAATACGGAGTCTGAGGATCAAACTGCATATGAAACTGCAAAGGATCGTCAGAAAAGCCAGAGAGGCCAGCATCACCCCTATTTCCAACAGCTTCCCCAAAGCCAAAGCACGGGAGGGTGGATCTATCAGTTGAAAGAGACCTATGATCCCGAACAGACCGGCTGTCGGCACAAAACCACCCCAAACCGTAGCACGGATCTGACCTCTGAAGCAGCCCAAAATCGTTCTTGTGTCAGCGCCAACCGCACGGAGCATACCGATCGTTCTTCCCTGACTATGGAGCTGACGGGTCGAAGAGGATACGATCATACCAACAGATACAGTGAAGAATACTGTAAGCACAGAACCGAACATCAGGAATGTCTGCCGATTATTCTCCTGAGATTTACGGAACATTTCCACTTGATTCTGCACAGAATGGTGCTCACTCCGTCCGGATATGTTGGTGAGCTGTCTCATAAGTTTTTCTTCTTCCTCAAGGTTCACTTCATCCACATAGACAGCAATCGTTCTCAGACCGTCCATACGGAGCTTCATATTCTCCAGCCCCTCCTCCGTGGTAATGATGGCATTGGTGGTCCAGACATTGGCGATCCGAGCCGGAAGTCCTGTAATCACACCGCAAATTGGAAGGGAAACATCGTGACGAGTCACAGCTCCGCCTTCTTCGGTACGGTACAATTGGGTCATAGACAGGATCTGTCCTGCAGAGAAGGTATCATTCCAAGCAACCAGCTCCGAGGACCACAAGGGATCCTTTGCAGGAGGATGGTCCGGGGAACCGGTATAAGTGGTATAGCCACCGGTATCGAAATTATTGATCCATACATTGGGAGCATACATGAGCACCGCTCTTCCCTCATTTATGGCATCTATGTCAATGCTCCCTTGGTCAAGATATTCTCCGAGGGTTGCCACATTCTCCAAATTTAAGTCAACGGTGACAATGGATGTCACAAAGGCATTGCCGGAGAAGCCATAGGCTTTGCAAAGATCCAAATATTCTCCACGGTCTGCATCCCGCTTCTCAGAATAATAGGACAGATCGGGCAGATTCATGGTCATGGACATAGCTTCTTCAAAAGCCCTATCATCCAGCATACCGTATTGATTCATCTCATCCTCTGCATAAACATATCGGGGCACATTGGGTAGATCCAAAAGGATAGGCAGTTTCCGACCAACACAGACAGATCGCACATGGTTAAGAGCCTTGATCTGACGAATGCTCTGCACTGACAGGGGTGCAGAATCATAGGTGGGAATATAATCAATGGAGACGGGGCTGTGATTGCTTAGATAGAAGCCCGGATGATTTTCTATACTATAATCTGCAGCACTCATCATAACACTCACTGTCAGTCCGCAGGTTAGGAGCATCAGTGCAACCAGAAGGGTCGCACCGATCCGACGCCCGGGATATAGGCGTACCTGTCGGGAGGAAATGAGCTTTTGAGGATTGAAAACTTGTTTGGTTCGGACTTTCTTACTCCGACGCAACATTGCAGTATCCCGAATTACACTCATGGGCATCAGCTTAGAGGCCCGTACCAGAGGCAGATACCCGGCTACCAAAATGGCTATCATACTGAATACGGCAATCGGGAGAAGCATCCATAGCCGGAACCGAAAAGAAAGCCGCTCAGGCATCAGCATAGCAAGGATCCATGTAACCATACAGGATGCACCGATCGCCGGCGGCGAAGCCGTAAGTGCTAAAATTAGGTTTTCACGGCCAAACATCCGACGAATCTGCCGTCTTGTGGCTCCGATTGCCCGAAGTACACCGATTTCCTCCCTGCGTTTAGAGAGAACACCTTCCATAGCACCGGAGATACCTACGCAGGAGCTGAGGATCAGTGCGGAGGCAAGAACTCCTATCATTGCGATCAGATTGAACATATCCTGATCTGTATACTGTATGTCCTCCAGGGAATAGAACTGCACTTGTCTCCCCGAGATACTCAGACCGTACATAGCGTATGCAAGGTCTCCACGGAGATGCTTTTCCCAGAAATGAGACATGGCTTCCGATAAGCTTGTTCCCGACTTAAGCCCCATCATGTAATGAAATACCATTCTTCCCGAGGAGAATCCCGGTTCATCCTTATTGATAAGGATAGCAGGAAAATAAGAGACTCCGGTATGATCACTTTTATTGAAATAAATCGATCGCTCCGGAAGAATGCCTACCACAGTAAAGGTACGGAGCTCGGCAATGCCGTCCACAGGAATGATTTCCAGCTCTACGGTCTGACCAATGGTCCAATTGACATCAAGGATCTCCATAACAGAAGCTTCCAGGGCAATCTCACCGGGCTTTTCCGGCATTCTTCCCTCTATGGGGACCAAGTCAACAAGCTCCGCACCGGTTTCATCATAATAGCCCAAATGGATGCCACTGTCAGAAACCTGCCCCATTACATAGGCATGTCCCAACCTGTCATAATCTTCCAGGGCAAGGAGATCTTCTTCCCTCAGTTGGTCATTCTCCATGACCACCATATCCACATTCCCCACCTTTTCATAACGCTTGTCCAGTGTGCACTGATACACAGCGTAAACACAGAGGACAAAGGTGCTGATTAAGAAGATAGAAAGGAAGATCCCCATAAGCAGACTTGCATAGCTCCTCTTATTAGCCCTAAGCCGGGCGGTCGCCATTGCGGAATAGGTCAGCTTTTTCATAAGCTCACCCCGCTGTCAGCGGCTATCTGCCCATCGGAAAGCTGGATGATTCGATCTGCCTGCTCTGCTACCTTCATATCGTGAGTCACGAGCACCAGAGTGATGCCCAGTTCATGACTGACAGTTCGCAGGAGGGTCAGAACTTCCCTGCCAGCCTTGCCGTCCAGATTACCGGTGGGCTCATCTGCAAACAGGATCGCAGGCTTATTCGCCAATGCTCTTGCAATGGAAAATCTCTGTTGCTGACCGCCACTCATAGCTCCCGGCAAGTGGGACAAACGATCCCCAATACCAAGGATTTCAATAATACGGTTCAGGTAGGCTTCATCCGGCTTCTTCCCATCCAGCATCACAGGCAGAAGCATGTTCTCATAGCTGGTCAGTTCCTTCACCAGATTATAATTCTGGAACACGAAGCCGAAGCGACGTCTACGGAGAACAGATAATTGGTTGTCGTTGTACTTGTACAGATCCTTGCTTCGGTAGGTCACTGTTCCCTTTGTGGGATTGTCTAATCCACTGAGCAGGTGGAGCAAGGTAGATTTGCCACTGCCGCTGGGACCGGTAATGGCCACAAAGCTACCTTCTTCCAAAGAGAGGGTAACATCATTCAGGGCATAAACAGCAGATTCGCCCGTCTGATAGATCTTGCTAAGGTTGGTTGCTTTCAAAATTTCCATGGTAATTACCTCCTTTCAGCCGAGGGGAATCGAACACAGACCGTCTCTCAACAGATCATTTATTGAGAGGCTTATTTTATTTTTTACAGAGCTATTTTTCGTCAGAGCAAGGAAGATTCCGCAGGGAATACCCATTGGTATTTCCAAGGGATCTGACGCAGCTATGGCGGAAAAGAGCCTGTAAAAAACGGCCTGGGTTCGGTTCCCCTCGGCTTCTATCATAACAGGCGAATCTTTCTTTTATCTTACTTTTACCTTACGAGTTCGTAAGATTGCGATCCAGCATGGGCATGGAGATCGTCATTTTTAGACCGTGCTTGCCATTCTCGGCAGTAATGTTTCCATGATGCCGCTGGATAATTTCTTTCACGATAGCAAGTCCGATACCTGCACCGTTCTTATTCTGATGCTGTGCCCGATAAAACCGCCGGAACAGCTTAGGCAGGTCATCAGGAGCTACACCGCCCCCGTTATCTTCCATAATACAGAAAAATGCCGCTTCTGTCCGATCCAGCTGCACTCGGATCTCACCGTCATCCGCAGTATGCTCACAGGCATTTTTCAGCAGGTTCAGGAATGCTTCACCCAACCAATTCTCATCACAGCGAATAGGAGCAGTGCCCTCTATGGTTAGCTTCTTACGGGGATAGATGGGCTGTAAGCTCTGCCATTGTTCCCGTATGATCGTTTCAGCATCTGCAGGAGCAAACCGGAATGTATAGCCATCCGCACAGAGCCGTTCCAAACGAAGCAGAGACTGGATCAAGCTCTCCATTCGCCGGATCTGTTCCAGAGACGCTTCTCCATGGGGTGGGTTATCCATTTCTATATAGAGCCGAAGAGTCGTCAAAGGTGTTTTTAGCTGATGAGAAATATCGGCAGTCAATTGGCCGGTTCGGTTACACTCTTCCCCATGAAGCTGCTTGGCTCGTTCCAAGGCTTGCTGTAAATCTGCAATCCCATTCTGCAACTGAGCAAGATGATCCTCCTGCAAGGCTACATCCAGCATATCCCCGGTGCCGGAATTGTAGCCATTAACCTGTTCTGATAATTTCCGAATACGATGATTGATCAAGCAGATTCGGAGCAAAAGAAGGAGGCAGCCAACAAACAGTCCGATGGAGACAATCATCAATCCACCCATTGATAGCCCACCCCTCGAATGGTTTTAATATGGTTGACCCCAACCTTTTCTCTCAGACGGCTCACATGGACTGACAGTGTGTTGTCATCCACAAAGCGGCTGTCCACATCCCACAAAGCATCCAACAACGCCGTCCGTGTAATGATGGACCGCTCAGAGATCAGCTTGGCGAGGATCTTGTATTCTGTTACCGTCAGCAGTAGAACCTCTCCGTTTCGGATTGCCTGTAGCTTGGTTCTATCCAAAGTAATCCCACTCCGGGTTACCGTTGTATCCTTCTGATTCCTGCGGAGCAATGCACGGATTCGGCTCAGTAGTTCCTGCATCCGGAAGGGCTTGGTTACATAGTCATTCCCACCTGCATCCAATCCACGAACAATATCCAGCTCTTCGTCCTTTGCCGTGAGGAACAGAATAGGAGTCTGAACGCCTTCCCTACGCCACTCACGACACAGGGTAACACCGTCACCGTCCGGTAAAGTCACATCCAGCATAACCAAGTCAATACCGTGATTCATAGCCCCTTGAGCAGATCTAACATCGGAAGCTTTCAAAACCTCATATCCTTCCCGGCACAGGAGCTCTTCTAAGGCAACACCCAAGTCAACATCATCTTCTACAAGTAATATCTTCATAGCCCAATTCTCCCTTCTATTTTCTATGATTATACCATCATAGTGCATCTATTTCAATCATGCCGCTACTGTCTTACGAAAACTTAAGATAACGATTCAGGGAAAACCTATTTGGACCATGTAACATTTTTTCTATTTTGTAAACATTCTCCATACAGCCTTGACACATAAGCTCTATTGTGATAGAGTATATATAAACTCTACTGCAATAGATCAAATATGGTCGAGGAGGAATGTTTATGGATACACCTAAGATTTTTGAAAGTGAATATCGTTTTTGTTTGATTCTTTGGGAGCATGAGCCGGTGAAGAGTGGAAAGCTGGTAGAACTGTGCAAAGAGCGTCTGGGTTGGAAGCCTATCAAATACGAAAAAGACTACGCAAAATTCTCAATTAGATAATAGTCAGTGCAAAGAACGCCGCGTTGGGACAGTAGAATTTTTCTACGATCCCCACGGGGCTATTCCTTTCTTTAAATTTTTGTTGCTATAGTTCTATCGCTTGTCAGTCTTGGCACGC
>JAZREB010000486.1:0-1435 GCA_045660585.1 Faecousia sp.
GACCGCTTGGCCTCCGACTTGGTTGCGGTCTTCGCGGTACGCCTTTCTTTCTCTAAAATAAAGGCTCCGTCTGCGGCACCCAAAAGGCCGTTGGTACCGGAGATCATGTCGAATTTATCGTCTGCCTGTTGTTTCCTTGTGTGGTGAACCAATAGCAAGCCGATATCAAGCTTGGTAGCAAGGGCTTTCAGGGCGGAAATATTCTCATAGTCGCTGGCATAGCTGTAGCGGTCTACACCTGTTGCTCGAACCTTATGTAGGGTGTCGATGATGACCAAAACAGTATCGGGATGCTTTCGAACAAATTGCTCTATCTGTTCATCCAAACCGGCTCCCACCTGTTTTGACCAAACAGACAGGAAAAGGTTCTCTGCCGCTTCCGCACCGAACATACGATACAAACGGCTTTGTAGCCTTCCGTGATCGTCCTCCAAAGCTAAGTACAAAACCGTGCCTTGGCGAACGGCATAGCCCCACAGGGGTTTCCCTGCGCTGATGTGATATGCCATCTGGAGCATGAGGAAGGATTTCCCTTGCTTCGGTGCACCTACAAAAAGGTAGGTTCCGGGATAGAGTAGACCTTCAATAATGGCAGGCTTGTCTCGGTACACAGTGTTGTACAGCTCTGTCATGGAAATGGTGGGGAGATATCCGGGACTTCCTATGTCCGAAAAATCTTCCATAATGTCGTCTTCAAAGTCTGTCAAATTCATTACCTCCTAAATTTTGTTGTTGAATTTGGCAGCTATCGTGGGTATAATATCAGTGGATGCTGATTGTCCTCACGGTAGCTGCCGTAGGGCTTTCGCCCAAAGAGTTCTCATCTGGCGGGATGAGGGCTCTTTTTTTGTACTACTTCCGGCTGAAAGTAGCCGATCTCCTCCCAAACCTTACGGTCGGGGCAGTAGTAGTTGAATTCCTGAGAGTCTTCCATCTTCAGTACATAGCCGAATTTCAGAATTCCCTGTTGCAATCCAACACGGACATACTGCTGATCCTTGTGCATAGCCTTCGCGATCTCCGCAATGGGAACATTGCGCCCGGTAAAAGGCGGCAGTTCCAAGTAGAGTTTTCTATCGTCCATCATATCACCTCCTTTGCTCAAAATGCGAACTATTAGTTCGCATAGTAATGATAACACACCCTGTGCATTTTGTCAAGAGGAAATACGAATAAAAAATTCGTAATACGCTCTTGCAATTCGCAGGACAATGTGATACAATAGGAGCGAGGTGATTCAAATGAACAGCAAACCAACTGAAATCGGTGAGAGAATCAAGGCGGCACGAAAAGCAGCCGGCTTAAATCAAACAGAACTCGCCACTCGGTTAAACAAAACCCTGCGCACTGTCCAAAAGTATGAAAGCGGCGAAATCAGACCCTCCATTGCAATGGTAAATGAGATTGCAAAGATTCTCGACATATCCCCTGTGGA
>JAZREB010000487.1:0-1986 GCA_045660585.1 Faecousia sp.
CTCGAAGGAGTCGATCTTGTTCAGATAGCGGCCGTACTTGGCATAGATGGCTTCCATGCGCTCCTTCAGAGAGGAACCGATGGAACGGTAGTAAGCAGCCATTTCGCAGATCAGCATGGAGCCGATGACAGCGTCCTTATCACGGACATAGGGGCCTGCCAGTTAGCCGTAGGACTCTTCGAAGCCCAGAATGAAACGCTCCACTTCGCCGGCAGCTTCCACACCGGCAATCTGGTCGCCGATCCACTTGAAGCCGGTGAGAACATTGCGCATTTCCACGCCGTAGTTGGCGGCGACGGCATCGGCCAGAGGGGTGGAGACGAGGGACTTGACAGCTACGGCGTTCTTGGGCATGGTACCCTTTTCGATGCGGCCTTCGCAGATGTAGTCCAGCAGCAGAACACCGACTTCGTTGCCGGAGACCAGTTCATAGGAACCGTCGGGACACTTCATGGCGATACCGACGCGGTCAGCATCGGGGTCGGTGGCCAGCATCAGATCTGCGCCGGTTTCCTTGGCCAGTTCCAGACCCAGACGGAGTGCCTCGAAAATTTCGGGGTTGGGGTAGGGACAGGTGGGGAAGTTGCGGTCGGGATACTGCTGCTCGGGAACGATGGTGATATCATCGATGCCGATATCCTTGAGGATCCGCATGACGGGAACCAGACCGGAACCGTTCAGGGGGGAGTAGACCAGCTTCAGGCCGGCAGTCTTGCACAGACCGGGACGGATGGAGCAGGCCTTGATGGCATCATAGAGGGCTCCCTTGCAGTCGTCTTCCACATACTGGATCAGACCCTGGGCCAGACCATCTTCGAAGGACATGATCTTGGCACCGGTGAGAATATCGGTCTTCTGAATTTCGGCGTAGACGATGTCGGCGGCTTCGTCAGTCATCTGACAGCCATCGGGACCATAAGCCTTGTAACCATTGTATTTAGCAGGGTTATGAGAAGCAGTAACCATAACACCGGCATTAGCCTCATAGTAACGGGTAGCAAAGGACAAAGCGGGAACCGGCATCAAAGCATCGTAAATACGAACCTTAATACCATTGGCAGCCAATACACGTGCAGTTTCTTTTGCAAATACGTCAGAATTAATACGGCTATCGTAGGAAACCGCTACCAGCTGATTTCCACCCTGCGTTTTCACCCAGTTTGCCAAGCCCTGTGTTGCCTGACGTACAACATAAATGTTCATACGGTTGGAACCTGCACCCAGCACACCACGCAGACCTGCGGTACCAAACTTCAGAGCTACTGCGAAACGATCTTTAATTTCCTCATCCTGACCTTCGATCTTCTGCAGTTCTGCAGTTAAGGCCGGATCTTCCAAGTCGGCTGCTAACCAACGCTTGTAATCGTCCATGTACATATCAAATCACCTTTTCCTTCTTATAGAATGAAAGTTTGTAAACTTTTAACAAATCAATTATATTCCATTTAATTTGGATTGTCAATGATGTATTATCCCCGTGCCGGCATCGGACGTTTTTTAGCAGTATATTCAGCTACATCGATCCTGATTACAGAAACCACAGACACCATTTTGTCTTCAAATTCAAAATTCTTACCTGTCTGCGTTTTCATCAATAATGAAAGGGCCTTTTTTTTCTGCTCTGTTTCCTCAACTATTTCCGCAACACCTTCTCCCATGATCGATGAATAACAGAGGCCGTATTTGCATGCAACCTCTCCCTCGAAAGGAACAATATCTGTATCTATTTCCACAAACACATTGGGATTGGAACGAAGAACATCAAGTTTGCGCCCTCTTTTTGCTCCATGTAAGTATAGCGTTAATTTTCCTTCATTCAGTGTATATCCATAATTCATTGGAACAACATAAGGCCGATCGCCATCCACCATGCCGACATGCACAATTTTTGCTCTGTCCAAGATACCGATAATTTCCTCTAAATTAGTAACTTCCCGTTCTCTTCGAGTCATTCCTTTGCTCATTACAGCAACCTCCTTTATTCCG
>JAZREB010000488.1:0-2274 GCA_045660585.1 Faecousia sp.
AACAAAATAGGATACTATGTAGATTCTCTGTCCCGATTGCAGTTAATTCTTGGGAAGTATTTTTTAATTCGCCCAAAATCAAGTACGTTTTGCCTGAAGTAAAAACCTTGCAATTTAAAGTAAAAAAAGATTCTGTGGGCAATCTAGTTTTAAAGGTTAGGACGTATTCTGCAGGCGAAAGTGAACAACTATCTATTTTTGATCTTTTATAGATAAACAGCTGAAAAGATAATAGTAAGTGGAAAATTTAATGGCGATAGGTGCGAATAATCGCAGTACCAACACAACAACGCCGATTACGAGATTGTTCTCGCGATCGGCGTTGTGCAATTCATTTTGTTTAAACGTAAGCGCTCAATAATCGCATAGTAACGCAATACGGCATGGTCCGCTACAAGACCCTGCGTAAGCGTAAAAACTAACGGCGCCTTGCAATAGCCGCTTCGGTATGACACAATACTCCCGTATAGTAACAGATAGTATATGCGACTCTCATATACTATCTGAGATACGGGGGTATTTTTTATGAGTCGAGAATTACAGACAGTCAACCAGCAGAAAAAACTGGCACTCTGGGCCGGGCGGATCCAGGAATGTCGGAACAGTGGTCACAATGTAAAGGAATGGTGCAAGGAAAACGGCACCTGTGAGCAAACCTACTACAGATGGCAGAGAAAGATCTTCGAGATCGCTAAGGCACAACATGAAGTCCAATTTGCGGAAGTAACACCTGCAAAACCTGTCTGCTCTCACAGTGTAGCAGTGACGGTGAGGCTTTCCGGGGTGGAGGCAGATATTGGAAATGGTATCCTTCTTCGTAGAATCCTCTGACATGGGAAAACTTTATTTGAATTATCCCATGGTGGAAGCATTTTATCACATGAAGAACATACCCGATGCCGCATACGATAGCTACACAGTTACCTTGGAAGAGCTACGAAATCGCAAATACAAGGAACGAGTAAACAGAGAAAATCGTAATCGCGATTATTCGAAGTTTGCAACAACCAAGAAAGAATGTTCGACCGTTATCAAGCAGAATATTGATAAGGCTTGGCTTTTGGCGGAAACAGAACATGTTGTAGATGGAATTTTCCAGATACTTCCAGATGACGGTGCGGTCTTGAAAGCACAGTTGAAAAAGATGGAAGACGAGCAACTCGTTTCAGTATTGTGCACTTGCGTGTTCTACATTGCGGACTATAACCCTAGCTTATTAGCATAAATGACAAACACCGGGCGGCTCAGATGAGTCGCTCGGTGTTACTTTTATTAGGGGGACGATCCTATTTTGTCAACTTATGGTCTAAATCTGAAAATGTCATTCCCTACAATCCTGCCCATAACGCTACCGCTCCCAAAGTGGAGCGGAGCGTTCCGGAATACTACCAGCCGGAAGAAATGGACGAGATCTTAGAAGCTCTGGAAAAGGCACCGATCCGATGGAAGGCCATTGCATATATCCTCATCGACACCGGTTGCCGTCGCGGGGAGGCACTGGGACTAAAATGGGATAAAATCGATTTGGAAACCGGCTTGATCGTCATTGACAGATCCCTGCTGTATTCCCCTTCAAGGGGGATTTACGAAGGAAATACGAAAACTAATGATGTCCGAGCCATGATCCTGGCGCCCCAGACATTGGAAGTCCTAAAAGCATGGAAAGAGGAATACGAGGAATGGAAAGCAATCAATGGAGACCGTTGGAAGAACTCGCCCTATGTCTTCGTCCGAGAAGACGGAAGCCCCATGCACCCCGACGGGATCACGGACTGGTTGGCAAAGTTCAGCAAGGAACATGTTCTGCCCCATCTTCATCCCCATGCCTTCCGCCATACTGCGGCATCCACCATGATCATGAACGGTGTGGATGTGGTAACCGCCGCCGCAGAAATGGGTCACGCCAGCCCCACGACCACCGCCAATATCTATGCCCACCAATTCGCCATCGCCCGAGCCAAAGCCGCCGGCGTTCGTGGCGGTGTGTTCTCCAAGCGGAAGTAACCGCACAGCCCCCTCTCCGATTCACCAACCGGAGAGGGGGCATTTTTTCGTTATTGAACTTACAAAAATTTTCTGCATCCTCGCACATTTGTCTTTTCCAAAAGGATCTTGTAAAATGAAGGTGCAAAACAAACAAGGAGGACAAATAAATGAAAGAACCCAAAGACACCCGCTACGGATCCCAAATCGAACTGACCTATGTGCTTGAGGGAGATTACTACATCCCCTTGGTAGAGCTTCCGAAGCCTGCCGATATCGGCATTTGGGGCA
>JAZREB010000489.1:0-13556 GCA_045660585.1 Faecousia sp.
CCCATGTTGACGGCGGTGAGGCCGGTGAGGGTGTAGTAGTAATAATTGCCGTTCAGCACAGGGTCAACAGTAACGGTACGGGTGCCTGTCTGATCGTTGTTCTTGTAGACGGGGATCTCGATGACCATGTAGTGGTTTACATAATCTGCAAGCAGAGAGGACTTAATAGCAAAGTTGATGGAGATATCACTTGCCAAATTCAGGGTATGTCCGATGGTAATCTTCTCGTCCACAATGGGTTCTTTGACTTCTGCCTCACCGCAGATACAGGTGCCGTCTACATAGCTGTGGGATTCGGTCTCGGACAGATCGCAATTTTCACATCCTACGGTGTGGGTCTGAGCATCAACCTTGGTGTAGGTGTAGGTATGGCCGGTAGCGGTTGCACCGGTTTCCTCATAGCTATGACCGCAGACGGAGCAGGTATAGGTGATCTTGCCATCGGCGGTGCAGGTGGGAGGAGTGACGGTTTCGCCATAGCTGTGACCGGTAGCGGTTTCGCCGGGTTCTACATAGCTGTGGTTACAGATGGAACAGGTATAGGTGGTATAGCCGTCGGCGGTACAGGTGGGAGCGGTGACGGTCTCGGTGTAGCTGTGCTCGGTGGTAGAACCGATCTCGGTGCAGGTATAACCGCAATCGGAGCAGGTGTACTTGATGGTGCCGGGGGTGGAGCAGGTTCCTCCGGTGAGGACACGGGTGGCCTTCTTGTGGTAGGTGTAGCCATCAGCAGACAGGAAGCCCTGAGAAGCCAATCTGCCTTCTGCCTCTCCAACGGTTACAAAATGCTGCAGAAGGGCAAGCTCTGTGGTCAGTGTCTTGGTATCTGCGTAAGCACTGCCGTAGTATGCACAGTCAAAGGTGGGGGACAGGAGCTTGGGATTGTTCTTACGCTCGTTGGCATCGGAAACATACTTAACAAAATGGGCAAAGGCTACATTGTAATCTCCGTGGCAATGCTCCCGGAGCTGTTCGCCGTTGTTGTTCATGTAGAACCGGACATCGAAGTAGGGGCTTGCGGCACGGCCTTCTTCCAGACCATAGTTGACAAAGTGGTTGTAAAGCTGTGCCTCGTCTGTGCCGTAAGCGGCCTTCAGTTCGGGGTATTTCTCTGCATAATATTCTTCGTTAAATACCAGAGGCTTCAGTTCCTCGGAAATGGTGGTTGCGGTGGCGCTTCTCTTCGGTGCGAAGGTCAGCACCTGGGGACCCTGATAGGAGAAATAGGGCGTAGCACCAAGGGCTGCGATCCAGTTTCTCGGGTACAAGGATATGCTGTCGTTGAGCATATTCGCCAAGGGAGCCGGCCACAGAACGGCTTCGGGATCGATCAGACCATAGACTGCCTGAGACAGACCTCTTCTGGAGCCGTGGTGTGCGATTTGTACCATATCTGTCTTGAGAGAATAATACTTGCTACTGTCAGAGGCGTGTGCTTTGTGATAGCGTTCCAGCATAATGGTGCTGACGGTGGAAGCGTCACCTGTGATCATGATGGTCTTTCCGCCTACGGTGATACGGAATACGGTGCTGGAGTTATTAAAGTTCTCGGATACCAGCTGCTTGGGAGCCTGATTCTGGTGGTTAGCGTTGTGGGTTTCCCAAGTTGCGGTATACTTGGTAGAAATGTTGTCAACTGCCCACTTGATATCGTCAAAGGTGAGGAGCACGTCAATATGCAAGTCGCCAAAATCAAAGGTAGAGTTACACTTGCCGGTGTGGATAGCGTTGAGGGTGATGATATCTACCGCACCGCCTTGGGCGTTCTTCAGAGACTTTACGGAGTTGTAGATATAGCTGATCTGGTTCTTACGGGTTTCCGGTTCCACTGCGGCGAAATACTTGTCTACCTCGGCATTTGTGGGGAAACGGTGGTAGAAGGCATCCAGAGTGATCTGAGAGCCGTGATTCTTTACCAGATCGCGGAAAGCACCGTAGTGGTCGGAGTGGGCATGGGTCATAAACCAAGCATCGATGTGGGGCGTTGCATCCCCGGTGACTCTCTGGAGGTACTTAAAGAGGTATTCGGCATCTTCTCCGTAGCGGCCGCCATCAAAGACGATGGTTTTTCCCTCTGCGGTACGAACCACAACGGACAGATTCTGCTGATAGTCTCCGGTTTCGGTATCGGGAACCACACAGGGAAGCTGATGGACAGTGGTAGCAGATGCCAGATCTAAGGCAGAGACTCCGGGAACATTGGGAACAATGGGTGCGGCAGTCGTGCCTGCCCATGCCATGACAGCATAGGCTTCCGGCAGCGTATTGTAACGAGCATAGTAATCCAGAAGGAAGGCGTACATATATACGCAGTAGCTATGCTGCATTTTTCCGATAGCGGCGCTGGTGGTGTAGTTGGGAGCCCGACGGAAGCTGTCGATATTGGCAAGGATGTTACGGGCCATGGCAATATAATCTTCCTTGGCTACGGTGCCTACTGCAGTGCCGGAGGGGGAAGAGGCGGCTGCTACGTCGGTATAGGGCAGAACCTCATTGGGGGTGCCGTTGGCGATGTTCAGAAGCAGTCTGCAAGCCAGCTCCAAGAATTGCTCGTCGGTGCAGGACTTTTCTCCAATGGTCACATTGGCAGGGAGCACCTTGGCATCCAGATTGGCCTTCATGTAGGAAGCGGCGTTCAGTACATCGGCGGCATTTGCACTGTATGCGGGGGCGGCACTTGCGGCAATACCCAGCTGATCCCCACCGATGGAATAGATCTTGTTGTTGCCGGTGCATACGATGTACAGACGGTCATTGAGATATGCAATGGGGCCTGTGGCAGAGGTTCCAATGTTGGTAATATATGCCAAACGCTCATAGGTGCCGTTCTTATTCATCTTTGCAACAGCAGGAGTCTCTCCGGAATTACCGCCGGAAAGGAGAATGTTGTTGATGCCTGCAAGCTCTACCCCTTGGAAGGAGTTGTTGGGGATCACACGGATGGCCTTCTTCTGCTTGAAATGATAGATAAAGCCACTG
Organism: Faecousia sp.; assembly: GCA_045660585.1. GTDB lineage: Bacteria > Bacillota > Clostridia > Oscillospirales > Oscillospiraceae > JAZOXB01. The sequence goes on from JAZREB010000489.1 coordinate 2,980, forward strand.
CGGACACTTGCGCCTTCCATAGCAATGAGAGTGCCACTGTCCAGAGCCTTGTTCAGAGCCTTGGTATCATAGCAGGTATAGCAGGTGGTTCCGTCATCCAGCTCGATACGGAACACGGTGTAATTATCATTGGCACCAACGGCAACACGAACCGCAGAGCCTAAGTTTGTACCGGCGGCGGTGCTGTTGGATAGATGGCAGAATCGGTTCAGGTCGGTATAAGCATAGGTCTTACCGGGCTCGTATTGTACACGGGCGATCTGGGTGGAATGGTAGCTTGTAGCTTCCAGCCCCTTTGCGCCTACAAAGAAGTACAGCTTTCCGTTATAGCGGTAGCCTGCCAGAGATTCGCCGTTTCCGCACTCTGTCAGGGTCATGTGGTCTACATAGGTTGCGGTGGTTCCGCTGAGCTTCAGACGGGAGAGATACTGGGTTCCCGTTGTGTTACTCTGCATAACGTAGAGATAGTCGGAATCAATGTAGAAATTCTGAATAGCTGAGGTAAACTTCAGCCCTGTCAGGGTGTAGTTCAGGGTAGCAGAAGGATAGGTAACAGCAGGAACCCCCATTTTAGTGCCTACAAAGGAGTATAGCTTCTGGCTGTTGGCATAGTCACTGGAGGGAACATAGGCAATGTACACCCGGTCTCCCTTGATACCGATGGGGCCGGTAGAGGCTGTGCCGATATTGGTAATATTCGCCAGATACTGATAGGTGCCGCCGGCACTCATTCGGGCAATGGCGGGAGTTTCCCCGGAGTTGCCGCCGGAGACTAAGATCATATCAGAGTTGGCAAGCTCCAGACCCTGGAAAGAGTTGTTGGGCAGTACCCGGTTGTCCTTGGTCTGGGTGAAGGAGTAGCGGAAGCCCCCGGTAACCGCCGCAGTTTCCATACCTATGGATTGGCCGCCATCCAGAGCCTGATTCAGGTTCTTGGTATAGTAGCAGGAATAGGTAAGGGAATCGTCTGTGGTCTGGATACGGAAAACCGTAAACAGGTCGTTTGCCGCAACAGCTACACGATTGGCAGAGCCTACGCTGGTTCCGTCAGCGGTACTGCTGGACAGATGGATGAATCGATTCAGGGCGGTGTAGGTATAGGATTTCCCGGCTTCATACTGGATACGGGCGATCTGGGTGGAACCGTAGTTGGTAGCCTCCAGACCCTTTGCACCAATGAAGAAGTACAGTTTCCCATTATAATGGTACCCTGCCAGAGACTCGCCGTTACCGCAATTGGTCAGAGTCATTTGGTCAACGTAAGTAGCGGTCTTTCCGCTGATTTTCAGACGGGAGAGGTAGAAGGTACCGGAGCCGCCACTCTGGGTGACATAGATATAATCTGTGTCAATGTAGAAATTCTGAATAACTGTGTTGTATTTCAGCCCCTTGAGATCATAGGCAAGGTCTGCGGTGACGTTGACCGTAGACACAGGGCTGGGTGCGGCAAAGACTGCAGGCACAAGGCTACAGAATAATGCCAACACCAAAAGCAATGCGAGAATCCGTTTTTTCATGTTGGTATGCTCCTTTCACAATCCGAAATACCGCCCAAAAACGACAATATTTCCTATTTTAATTGTACAATTTTTATTATACTTTTGATAAGAGAAAATTGCAAGGAATTTTCTCCCATTTCCACCCCTTTCAGCGATTTTTTAATTTCGCCATACTATTCTTCAATTTAGTCATTTTCCCGGAAATGACTAAATTGACTTGACCAATGACCATAATGAAGATATAATAATAGCAGACTCTATAGTATGGAGGATTCTATGGGAATTTTTAACTATGAGAAAATATATTCCGATCTCTTGACTCCGGAGATCGTTCAGCTCCTTGCTCAGATCCACGAGTATAAGGGACAACATGCAAATATACAAGCCGATGACCTGACCCATCTGGCAGAGGTTGCCCGGATCCAAAGCACCGAGGCATCCAACCGGATCGAGGGGATCTATACCTCAAATGACCGTCTGCAAAAGTTGGTCAAGGACAAAACCATGCCTCAAAATCGTAGTGAGAAAGAAATTGCAGGCTATCGGGATGTTTTAGCAACGATCCATGAGAGCTACGACTACATCCCTGTAAAGCCGGGGATGATCCTACAGCTTCATCGGGATCTGTATAAATTCAGCGGTATGACCATGGGCGGGAATTATAAAAATTCCGATAATGTCATTAGTGAAGAGGATGCACAGGGCAACAAACGGCTCCGATTCCAACCGGTATCGGCGTGGGAAACCCCCGAGGCCATGGAACGGCTGTGCCAAGCCTATCAGGAGATCTGTAATCTCGGGCAATATGATCCGCTACTGATGATTCCGGTATTTATTCTGGATTTCCTCTATATTCATCCCTTTAACGATGGGAACGGTCGTATGAGTCGGCTGTTGACCCTACTACTGCTATATCGAGCCGGGTATTCTATCGGCAAGTATATCAGCGTTGAAAAGTTGATCGAAGGCACAAAAAGTGCATACTATGACAGCTTGCAAGAAAGCTCTATGAATTGGCATGAAGAAGGTAACAACTACATTCCTTTTGTAACTTATCAGTTGGGTATCATTCTTGCGGCTTACCGGGAATTCTCTGACCGCATGAAAATTGTTAGTGAGAACAACCGTAAACCCAATCGTGTCCGAGAAATCATCAAAGGACACCTTGGAAAAATCACAAAGGCAGAAATTATGGCACAGTGCCCGGATGTGAGCCAGACCACCATTCAACGGGCACTGAACGACCTCTTAAAGACCGGAGAAATTATCAAAATCGGCGGTGGCCGATACACATCTTATACTTGGAACAGGGAGATAGACTGATATGCTGACAGGAGAACTGAAAAATAAAGTAGATGGCCTGTGGGAAATTTTCTGGACAGGTGGCTTGACCAATCCCTTGGATGTGATCGAGCAGATGACTTATCTGATGTTTATTCATGACTTGGATACCACGGACAATCTCCGTGCAAAGGAAAGTGCCATGCTGGGTCTGCCCTATCAGAGCCGCTTTACAGAAAAGGTGCGAGTCGGGGATCGGGAAATCGACGGACAACAGCTCAAATGGTCTGTGTTCCGTGATTTTGATGCAGGCAGAATGTATACTGTCGTCCAAGAATGGGTGTTCCCCTTTATTAAGACCCTTGGGGGCGATAAGGACAGTGCCTATACCAAGTACATGGGGGATGCGATTTTTAAGGTGCCCACGCCTCTTATGCTCTCCCGTATTGTGGACAGCATGGATGCCATGTATGAGCTCATGGAAAAGAACCCCGATGATAATAAGGGAGATCTCTATGAGTATCTGCTGAACAAGTTGAGCCAATCCGGCATCAACGGTCAGTTCCGTACCCCTCGCCATATTATCAAAATGATGGTAGAACTGATGGAACCCAAGCCCGACTTTACCATCTGCGACCCTGCGTGCGGTACCGCAGGCTTCCTCGTTGCATCGGAAGAATATCTCATGGAGAATCACAAGAAGGAGATTTTCTTCGACCGTGGCAAGAAAGCCCATTTTATGAACGGCATGTTCTTCGGCTACGACATGGATCGCACCATGCTCCGCATCGGTGCCATGAACATGATGACCCACGGAGTAGACAGCCCCTATATTGAATACCGTGACAGTCTGTCCGATCAGAACCCGGATAGAGACAAATTTGATCTGATCCTTGCCAATCCTCCCTTTAAGGGGAGCTTGGATGCAGACACGGTGTCTGCTGATTTACTAAAGGTCTGCAAGACCAAGAAAACGGAGCTTTTGTTCCTTGCTCTCTTCCTGCGGATGCTGAAAACCGGCGGCCGTTGTGCCTGTATCGTTCCCGACGGTGTTCTCTTCGGTTCCTCTACTGCCCACAAGGATATCCGTAAGGAACTGATCGAAAATAACCGTCTGGAGGCTGTGATCTCCATGCCTTCCGGTGTCTTTAAACCCTATGCAGGTGTTTCTACCGGTATCTTGATCTTTACCAAAACAGGACACGGCGGTACAGACAAGGTCTGGTTCTACGACATGACCGCCGACGGCTACAGCTTGGACGATAAACGTACGGAAATCAAGGATAACGACATCCCCGACATCCTCGCTCGCTTCAAGAACCGAGAAGGCGAAGAATCCCGTGAACGCACAGAAAAATCCTTCTTCGTCCCCAAGACGGAGATCGTAGACAACGGCTACGACCTGTCTATCAATAAGTATAAAAAGACTGAATATGTCCCCGTAGAATACCCCTCCACCACAGAACTCCTGGCCGACCTCCACGAACTGGAAATGCAAATCACCGCAGGATTGGCAGAACTGGAGGGGATGCTGTGATGGCAAAGTTAATTGATATTACGGGAAAAGCTATCTCCGGAGAATGGGGTAACGATGATGATACAGGGACTGGAATTCCGATTCTGCGTACAACGAACTTTACCAATGATGGCGTGGTTAACTATAATAATGTAGTTACAAGGGATATTCAGAAAAAGGATCTATCACAGAAATATCTTCAACCGGGCGATATCATTATTGAAAAATCCGGCGGTAGCGACAAGCAGCCTGTTGGACGTGTAGTCTTTTACGATGGTGAACCGAATAAGTTTCTGTTCAATAATTTTACTGGTGTACTCCGTGTGCGGGATAATGCTGTATGGTACCCTCGCTATGTCTTTTATGCACTTTATGGCAATTATGCTAAGGGTGGAACAAGACGATATGAGAATAAAACAACAGGTCTGCACAATTTGAAAACTGACCAATATGTACAGGATTTTACTATTCAAGAACAACCCATGGAATACCAACAGCGGGTTGTCTCTAAATTAGATAAGGTTACCGAACTGATTGCCCTGCGGAAAGAGCAGCTGGAAAAGCTGGACGAGCTCGTCAAATCCCGATTTATCGAACTGTTTGGAACATATCCCGGTAACCCGATGGGATGGGAATGCGGAACAATAAGGGATATTGTTGCAGATGTTCGCTATGGTTCAAGCCGCCCTGCTGTGGATGGGGGTAAGTATCCTTATTTACGGATGAATAACATCACTTACGGTGGAGAACTTGATTTGACCGATACAAAACGTATTGATGTTCCCGAGAATGAGTTGGATAAGTGTTCAGTTCGCCGTGGCGATGTGCTGTTCAATAGAACCAACAGCAAGGAATTAGTTGGTAAAACCTGCGTATATAATCGAGATGAAATGATGGTTTTAGCGGGTTTTGTAATCAGAGTTCGTGTCACGGAACGAGTTTTGCCAGAATTCCTTTCGGCATTTCTAAATACGGATTTTTCGAAGCAGATGCTTCTGGGTATGTGTAAGGCTGCGATTGGACAGGCAAACATCAATGCACAAGAAATGCAAAATATTGGACTCTATCTGCCACCTATTGAGTTGCAGCGACAGTTTGTTCAGTTCAAGGAACAGACCGACAAATCAAAATCTGAAATCGAGAAGAGCCTTGCAGAGCTTGAAATGCTCAAAAAATCCCTGATGCAAAAGTATTTTGGATAAATAAAAATAATAAGGTAGATGGAAAATATGGAAATAACGTTTCTTATTGGTAATGGATTTGATCTTCGCATAGGCATGAAAACTCGTTTTGCCGATATGTACGACGGTTATATTGCACAAGTTCCTAAATCTGATGCAATTCATAAGTTTATGGAAATGCTGAAAACAGATGCACCTAAATATAAAACATGGGGCGATTTCGAAATAGCTATGGCCCAAAATGCCAAAAATTTCGAGGACGAAGCTTCTTTTATAGAATGCCTCCGAGATTTCAAGTTATATATGGTGTCACATTTGGCAAGAGAAGAACAACAGTTTATGGATAGATTGTCTGTAAGTCAAAATGCGAAGTTATATTGTTATAACGATGTCAAAAGTTCTATTTATGGTTTTTATGCGGGACTGAGCCCCAATGCGATAAATGAGTTCATACGTCTTGGAGTCAAGACTCATCCGATATACAATTTTATTTCATTTAATTATACAACCATCTTTGATAAGTTGATACATCATTTTCAAAGTGAAGCTATCCATATTCACGGCAAGATAGGTGCTGATATCGTTTTAGGAGTGGACAATATAGGGCAAGTAGTTGATCTCCCATACAACCCTTCGAAAAAGTTTAACCGAGCATTTATCAAACCGGAATTTAACAAATCTTATGATAATACTCGATTGACAAATACAGTAAACATCATTGATGCAAGCAATATCATTTGTGTTTATGGAATGTCATTAGGTGCATCGGACCTTTTTTGGAAAAAGAAGCTAAAAGATTGGCTGCTGGCGCATAAGAACCATCATTTAGTATATTTTGTATATGATGAAAGAAAGTTTAACAAGGCCAACTGGGATTCCATCATAGACGAGGAAGAAGATCGTATTGCTACGCTATTGGGAAGAATATGTGATTCTCCAGACGAAATGGACAGGGTATTTAATCAAGTTCACATCCCCGTTGGCTATGATCTGTTTAATATTGAGAGAATACTGGATCGTGAAGCAAGAGAATCCCTGAAAACACCACAAACAGTGGTACACGCATAATCGTATATAGAAAACCGCACAAGCCAAATGTTCAAAGAAGTAATTATCCATGTCCAAATTAAACTGCTGCTCCGCAGATGCTGTACTTTCCGCACGAGGCACATCCTGTGACGGAGAATTAATTCAGTACATTCAGGAAAAATTGCTTCCCTATCCTAATAACAGTATTAACGGAGCGGTATTTAACAAAATATCTGCTAAATCAGCAGGGTCCTGGGATCTGCTTCAATTAGCGGATGTTTGTGCAACAACGATGTTTTTGACATATGAAGTGAATGGATATGGATTTACTACACCGTGTTTTTTAACAGCAGTGCAAGACCATCTGTATCGGAAGCGAGGAAAGGTGGATACCCATGGAATCAAATTCTTCACTTCGGATATGAAACCGAATATTGTAGAACTGCGAAAAACACGCATTTGTACAAAAAAAGAAAGAACCCCCCAGCGCGACTTCCACATGACATGCAGCATGCTGGTGTAACACCCTCGCGTTCATCCGGCGACGTTCTTTCTTCCGTTGTATATGCGATTTTTGCTAAAAAGTCAACAGGTATTTTATTATATGAGGTAATTGTAATGAGTAACTTCAAATTTTTACTTTCCGATCCGGGGCTTGCGACTTTTGCGGAAGTGGCAATGGCGGCGGAGAAGATTTTGCATATTGATCCGGCGGCGTGTATTTTGAACTGTCGGCGGGCTATGGAGTTTGCTGTAAAATGGATGTACTCTGTGGACAAGGATCTGGAGATGCCCTATCAGGACAATCTGCGGAGCCTCATGAGCCGGGAGGAATTCCGGCAGATCGTAGGGCAGGATATTTATACCCGTATGGAATTGATCCGCAAAAAGGGAAATACCGCCGCCCATGATTCTCGGAAGGTCTCAAAGGAAGTGGCAATGCTGTGCCTGGAGAACTTACATATTTTTCTGGACTTTGTAGCCTGCTGCTATGCAAAAGAGTATGAGGAAACCCGGTTCGATCCTGCTTTGGTTCCTACGGAACCTTCTTCCTTCCAACCTGCTCCCAATAGGGAAACTGCTATCATCGCAGAAAAGGCTCTGGCTGAGCTTATGGAGGAAAACAAAAAACTCCGAGATCAGCTTACCGCCCGTCGTGAGGAGCAACAGCAGACCTATGTCCCCAAGCCTCTGGATATTTCCGAATATGAGACCCGGAAATTCTACATTGATGCTATGCTGGAAGATGCCGGTTGGGTAGAGGGTAAGGACTGGATCAATGAGGTAGAGCTTCCCGGAATGCCCAACAAGAGTGAGGTAGGCTTTGCAGACTATGTCCTCTATGACGATGCCCACAAGCCCTTGGCAGTGATCGAGGCCAAGCGTACCTGCGTGGATGTATCCAAGGGTCGGCAACAGGCAGAGTTGTATGCCGAAATTTTGGCAAAGAAATACGGTCGCAAGCCTGCTGTATTCCTGACCAACGGTTTTGAGACCCACATTGTGGACGGACAGTACCCGGAGCGCAAATGTGCAACGATTTATTCCAAACGGGATTTGGAGAAAATGTTCAATCTCCGCACCATGCGTGTTCCCCTCAAGAATGTGATGGTCAAGAAAGACATTGCCGGTCGTTACTATCAGGAGGGAGCCATCAAGGCTGTCTGCGATGCTTTTGACAAGAGAAATCGCCGGAAAGCCCTCTTGGTCATGGCTACCGGCTCCGGCAAGACCAGAACGGTCATTGCTCTCTGCGATGTCCTTTTACAGCATGGGTGGGTGAAGAATATCCTGTTCTTGGCAGACCGAAATTCTCTGGTGACACAGGCAAAGCGTAGTTTCGTAAATCTGCTCCCCAACCTCTCTTGCACCAATCTGTGTGAGGAAAAGGACAACTATACCGCCCACTGTGTATTCTCCACCTATCAGACCATGATGCATTGCATCGACAATGTAAAGGACGAGTATGGCAAGCTCTTTACCTGCGGACATTTCGATTTGGTCATCTGTGACGAGGCGCACCGGTCTATTTATAACAAGTATCGGGATATTTTTAACTATTTTGATGCGCCCTTGGTCGGTCTGACTGCTACCCCAAAGGACGAGATCGACAAGAATACCTATGAAGTTTTCGAACTGGAAAACGGTGTTCCTACCTATGGCTACGAGCTGGCACAGGCGGTCAAGGACGGCTATCTGGTAGACTTCATGTCCGTGGAGACGAAACTGAAATTCATCGAACAGGGTATCGTCTATGATGAACTGAGCGAAGAGGATCGGGAAGTCTACGAAAATACCTTTGAGGATGAAAACGGAGAACTCCCGGAGCGGATCGTTTCTTCTGCTCTAAACGAGTGGGTCTTTAACGAAGATACCATCCGGCAGGTGCTCCATGTGCTGATGACAGAGGGTATTAAGATCGACTATGGCCAGAAATTGGGTAAGACGATTATCTTTGCTAAAAACCACAGCCATGCGGAAAAGATCCATGCCGTATTCAACAAGGAATATCCCCATCTCCCCGGTTTTGCACAGGTAATCGACAATCAGGTCAACTATGCACAGAGTCTCATTGACCAATTCTCCGATCCTAAGAAACTGCCCCAAATCGCTATTTCCGTAGACATGCTGGACACCGGCATTGACGTGCCGGAATGCTTGAATCTGGTATTCTTTAAGAAGGTTATGAGCAAGGCGAAATTCTGGCAGATGATCGGCCGTGGCACCCGTCTGTGCCCGGGACTGAAAGACGGTGAGGATAAGGACAAGTTCTATATCTTCGATTTCTGCGGAAACTTCGAGTTCTTCCGCACATGTGGTGGCAAGCCTACTGCATTGCAGATTGCATTGCAGGGTGCGATTTTTGGACTAAAAGCTCAGATTGCGTTCAAATTACAGGACTTAGAATATCAGACACCGGAGCTGATCGCATTCCGTGAGACATTGGTAGAGGATATGGTTCGGAAGGTTCGGGAACTGAACAAAGAAAACTTTGCAGTTCGGCAGCACCTAAAATATGTGGAGCTGTATTCCAACCCGGACAATTATCTGACCCTTACCTACGAGAATACTTTGCAGATGCGAGAAGAGTTAGCACCTCTGATCATCCCGGATCAGGATGATGCCAAGGCTGTCCGTTTCGATGCTTTGATGTATGGCATAGAGTTGGCTTATCTCATGGGTAAAAAATATGCCAAAGCAAGAAGTGACCTCTTTAAAAAGGTCAGCGCCATTGCATCCATTGCCAATGTTCCGGAGATTATGGTGCAGAGCGAACTGATCAACAAGATCCTCCACACGGACTATTTAGACACCGCCGGCATTAACGAGTTTGAGCACATCCGTGAGAGTTTGCGTGACCTGATAAAATATATACCTAATGACAGAACGACGTATCTCACAAACTTTGCCGATGAACTCCTGTCCATGGAATGGAAAGAATCCGAGCTGGAAAATGATGACCTGAAGAACTACAAAATGAAAGCAGAGTTCTACATCCGACAGAATCAGGACAATGGGGTCATTGCCAAGCTGAAAACAAATCAGCCCCTGACTTCCGCAGACCTAAAGGTGCTGGAAGAAATTCTGTGGAGCGAAGTCGGAACCAAGGAAGACTACGAGAATGAATACGGCACCAAGCCCCTTGGAGAATTCGTTCGTGAGATCGTCGGTCTCGATATGAATGCCGCCAAAGAGGCCTTTGCAGAATTCTTAAATGATACCTCTTTGGACAGTCGGCAGATCTATTTTGTCAACCAGATCGTAGAGTACATTGTTCACAACGGCATCATGAAGGATATGTCCGTCTTGCAGGATGCGCCTTTTACAGACAACGGCAGTATCGTAGAGGTGTTTACAGACCTGAGCCTGTGGTTTGGCATCAAAAAAGTCATTGACGAGATCAACGCCAACGCAACCGCAGCATAATCTCTTAATTGAGAGTCACAGCACCTTCGGGTACTGTGACTCTTTTATGCTGACGGGATAAAGGTTTCAGAAATACCAAAACTTCGGTGAAAGGACTCCGATTAAACCTTGAAAAATCCTATATTTATGGTATAATATATTATA
>JAZREB010000490.1:0-2896 GCA_045660585.1 Faecousia sp.
ATGATGCCGAAAATGGATGGGATCCGCACCCTTATGAAGCTACGGGAGTCCCGCAACATTCCCGTAATATTGCTGTCTGCCAAGTCAGAGGATGCAGACAAAATACTGGGTCTTACCGCAGGGGCAGACGACTATGTGACCAAACCCTTTAACCCCTCGGAATTGGTAGCCCGAGTCAAATCTCAGCTCCGCCGCTACACCACCTTAGGCTCCATCGGGAAGCAATCGGGAACCATTACCATTGACGGCTTGGCCTTGGACACAGAGAGCAAGCAAGTTAAGGTGGACGGAGAGGACATCCGTCTGACCCCCATCGAATACCGCATTTTGGAACTGCTGGTACAGAACCGTGGCAGGGTATTCTCCCCGGAGGAGATCTACCGAAAGGTCTGGCGGGAGGACACTGTCGTAGCAGACAATACGATCGCCGTCCATGTCCGACATATTCGTGAAAAAATCGAGATCAATCCCAAGGACCCCAAATATCTCAAGGTGGTCTGGGGCATCGGCTACAAAATGATTTGATACAGAAGGAGTTATGGCAATGAAAAAAATCCTATTTTCCACATGGCTGAAATCCATAGCCGTGTGCTTGTTCCTTGCCGGTTTGATCCTGGGCACCTTTGCAGGGATCCAAGGAGCACAATTTTTAACCGAAGAGGATAATTTTATCTATGATGTAGGGTCATCTCTGGAAAACAGTTGGTATTTCCGCCATCTGCTGTCCCTACCCGAAAACGCTGTTCTGGGCTCTCTCCACGAGCTGACCTACATCGAGTCCTATTATAACGATTATGGGTTCATGGACGAAACAGAACCCACTGTTGCCCCTTCCCCCCATAGCACGGTTCTCAATGGGGAGGAAGAGTTACGGCTCCTGGAGATGGTAGGCGATAGACTCAATGATCTGCCCTACTTGGACTATATCGAATATTATGTAAACCTGAACGGTACTACTTTCACAAATACTACCCTGAATAATCCCGACAACCTGACGAATGGGATCTTTCACCGATATGACGTAGACCAATACGGAAACGAAGGTTACCAAAGCAGTTTAAACATTTACGCCGGCTCCGGGATCTATGATTACGGTGTTTCCCACATCAAGGTTGATCCTCTGATCATCGCCACCCGGATCCGTCCGGAATATGTAAAAGAGTGCGCTGTTTTGTGGGAAAAGCAGGAATCCATCCTTTACAAATCCGGGGCGGAGGTTTTGGTTTGCGGTCTGGTTTCTATCCTTTGCCTTGTCTACCTGATCTGCGTCTGCGGCAAGGATGGCAGAGGAAACAGGGTAGAAAACTGGGTGGATCGGATCTGGGTAGAGCTCCATATACTGTTCATAGGCGCATTGGGATTCGGCTGTATTATGGGCTGTATTTGGGTAATAGAGTCTGCGTTTGAGGGGAGCCTTCCGATAGATACCGCATACTTGCTCCCCGGGATCATGATCCTCTTGGCAGGCAGTGGGATCTTGTGTTCCCTGTTATCACTGATTCGCAACCTGAAGGCAGGGGTATTTGCTCGGCGGTCATGTATCCTTTTCCTGCTGAAATATCTGCTCAAGGGGCTGTGTTTCCTGTGTAAGGCACTTTGGAAAGGACTGCGTCGTCTTGGGGGGATCCTCTTTTCCGGCAGTAAGATCCCCATTGTTATAGTGGAGATCGGTCTCCTTCTTCTCTATACCGTCATCGTAGTGATGGTTGTAGCCATTGCGACATATGGAAACGAGTGGTTGTTGCTTGCCCTGATCCCTATTTTTGGCACTGCCTCTTGCCTCCTTGCATGGGTAGGCAGTGATCTGGACCGGATCGAAAAGGGTGCGTCCCAAATCCGTAGGGGAGATTTGACCCATGAGATCCCCAGACCGGATGCTCCTCACCTGAGACCCCTTGCGGAAAATATCAACCATATTGCAAAGGGACTGGACACATCCCTTGCGGCACGGATGAAGGCAGAACGGATGAAAACCGAACTGATCACCAATGTGTCCCACGATCTGAAGACGCCCCTGACTTCTATTATTACCTATACAGAGCTTCTGTCCCGGGTAGAGGGCTTGCCGGAGGAGGCAAAGGACTATGTTAAAATCATCGGAGACAAAAGTCAGCGCCTCAAGAGTCTGACCCAGGATCTGTTCGACATGTCCAGAGCTCGGAGCGGTAACGAAGAGGTCTGCCGGGAGACCTTGGATGCAGCCCTTTTGTTAGAGCAGAGCCTTGCAGAAGAAACGGATCAAATTCCCGAAGAGACCCTGCGTTTCTGCCTGAAAACACAGGAAAATCTAACCTTTATGGGAGACGGGCGGAAGCTGTCTCGGGTTCTGGGTAATCTCTTGCAGAATACCGTCAAATATGCCCAGCCGGGTACGCGGGTATTTCTCTCTGCCTATGAAGAGGGGGATCAAGTGGTCATCGAGTGCAAGAACACATCGGCTCATCCTCTGGATTTTGACCCGGAGGAGATTCTCGGGCGATTCGTTCGGGGAGACAGTGCCCGGTCTACGGAAGGGAACGGCTTGGGTCTGCCCATTGCCAAGAGCTACACCGAGCTGTGTGGCGGTACCTTCTGCCTGACCTTAGACGGCGACCTGTTCAAAGTCCGCCTGTTTTTCCCAAAATCAAAATAACCCAACAGGGAGCCGATTTTTTCGGTTCCCTGTAGTTTTCATAGTGCGCCCGGCGGGCGCATGTTCTAACGGGTGCAAGTCCCGAATTCGCCCGGTAGTGGGAAGGATATAGGCTGTATATGAGGGTAAGTTGAAGCCCAATAGCTACACGGAATCATGTACAATAATTATGACAGGTAAATCGGTATCGTATTCAACCAAATGCTTGACGTATGGGGAGAAATCCAAACAGTTCGACAAACCGGGATTTGCATATTTTTTTTT
>JAZREB010000491.1:0-2026 GCA_045660585.1 Faecousia sp.
GTTCCCCCTTGGCTGTTGATACCATAGGCGGTACCGGTCATGCAAACACCGTACAGTTCTACGGTATGATTGCCGTTGACCAAAACAGCACCGGTAGAGGATGTAGTAAGGATCTGTCCCTTTTCTTCCTTAGCACAATCGCAGATCTGCAGAGTGCTGCCGTTTCCGCCGAACATGATATAATTGCCACCCAGGTCCAGATCATGACCTGCAAGGCAGAGGGTAACCTTGCCCTCAACGGACAGCATACCCACATTTCCCATAGAAAGATCTTCGCCCAGCACATAGGTTCCCTCTTTCAAGGTCACCTTGCCGTACTGAGAAACCAGATCCGCGGCAGTCAGTTCTGTGTTAAAGATAAAGGTTTCTTCGCCGTTTTCTCTCAGGCTATGTCTGTGATAAGATGTGAGATAAAGGGCTCCGTCCATTTCATCCACACTGTAATCTGTGTTTACAGGATAGAAAGGAATGACTTCCGTGCCGAAGGCATCCCAGCCTTCAACAATCAGCTGGGGAGCGTTTGCGGTGGGTTCTGCGTAGGTATATACGGAGAAGGTATCCTCACCCGTAAGGGGAGCAGTCAGGGTAACAGTTTGGGAAACAGGGGCATTAACAGAACCGTCTGTGCCCAGAGCAATGTCTGCTACTGTGCCGTCCAGAGTGATGTCTCCTGCCAGCTCTGCACTACCGCAGTTATACAGACCGTACACATTCTCACCGCTACCGGTGGAGGTAACGGAGCAATCCTCGATTGTGAGCTTGCCAACACTGTATGCGCCGAAGGAGAAGCGACCCTCTGCGCCCTTAGAAAGGACTGTGCAGTTTTTCAGAGTCATCTCACCGCTGCCGTTGTTAGCACCCATAGCGGTGGCGTTTCCGGTGTTTTGGCTGTCTGCAGTGACGGTGCAATCCGTCAGGCTTGCAGTCACATTGCCGTAAGAATAGATGCCGAAAATGTTATTGCCTACACCGCAGGCGGTAAATCTGCAGTTCTTTGCAGTCAGATCTCCACAGCTGTTTGCACCCATAGCTGTTCCCATAGCATCCGTAGACTCACCAATGAGGTCACAGTTTTCCATGGTTGCAACACTGCCATTTGTAGTAAGAACACCAAAGGCATTCGATCCCGCCGTTCCCTTGAGGGTAGAATTCTTGAGAGCAAGTACATTCTTGTTCATAGAGTTAACAGCAAATGCACTGGATCCTGCCTGTGCTGTCAGCACGGAATTCTCCACAACAGCACTGCCGCCGCTTACAAGAATGGCGTATGCAGAATTTTTCTCTCCCATATTCTCTACAGAAATGGTAGAATCATAGATCTTTACAGTTCCCCCTTGGCTGTTGATGCCGTAGGAAGTACCGATCATGGAAACGCGGTAAAGCTCCAATGTATGGTTACCGTTGATCAGAACCGCACCGGTAGAAGATGTGGTAAGGATCTGTCCCTTTTCTTCCTTGGCGCAATCGCAGATCTGCAGAGTGCTTCCGTTTCCGCTGAACATGATGTAGTGGTTGCCCATATCCAGATCATGGCCTGCAAGGCACAGGGTAACCTTTCCTTCAATGGACAGCATGCTGACATTGCCCATAGAAAGGTCTTCGCCCAATACGTATGTTCCCTCTTTCAGGGTCACTTTGCCATACTGGGGCTTCAGATCCGCAGCAGTCAGCACTGTGCTAAAGATCACAGCTTCTTCGTTTTCTCCGGTCAAGAAGTGCTCATGTCCGTCGGTAAGATCCTCGTCAAAGTCTCCCATATAGTCGGTTACGGGAAGCCGAGACTCGCCGGTTTCAAGGGAAAGGATCGGTTCTTTTGTCTCCCCCGTAGTTTTCTCTCTCGCAAAGCTCTGTCCGGGTATGAGAGACAGAATCAGCGCAAGAGATAAAACCATGGCAAAAATTCTTCGTTTCATCCTATTTCATCCTTTTTTAAGAAAAGCGGGTCGTGGAAAAATTCCACGAGCCGCAAATTTCATTTATTCCGGAAGAACAGCACGGGCCAAAATGGTTGCTGCTTCGTTTCTGG
>JAZREB010000492.1:0-9113 GCA_045660585.1 Faecousia sp.
GACCGCTTGGCCTCCGACTTATTATCCCCTGAGCTATGATCCCGAAAAGGCGGAGTCCTTCCAAATCCGCTTTAAGACCACGGCCTGTGATACAGACACCGGCAAGACAGCCAGAGTGGTACTGGAGTACTACTACATGAAGGATGGGGCTTATGCCTACGCCAACGATATTGTCGGCACTTACACCGTTAAAAACGGGGAATATCAGACCCTGACCATTCCCGTTTCTGCCAAGTTTAAGGCCGCAGATGAGATCCTGTGCTTCGGCCTGCGTTTCCAGCACATTAAGAGCACCTCCAACGGCTCTGTCAATATCGATTATATCGCCATTGGCTTAAACGAAGAGCTCCCCCTGCCTAAGTATACCGTCACCTTTAAGGGAGCAGATGGCACTACTTTGGCACAGCAGACTCTTTTTAAGGGAGAGACCGCGACCTACACCGGTTCTGCACCTACCAAGGCTCCCGACGGTTCTTACCACTATACCTTCAGAGGGTGGGATCAGCCCTTGACCAATGTTACAGAGAATCTTGTCCTAACAGCACAGTTTGCCGCTGTCCCTCACAGTTACACCTACGTTGGATCCCAAGGCGCCACCCATAGTGCTACCTGTTCCTGCGGTTATACCGTAGGGGAGAAACACACCACTGTGACTCTGACCGGGGTAGAGCCCACTTGCACAGACACAGGTCTGACAGAGGGAACATATTGCAGTGTTTGCAATACGGTTCTGGTGCCTCAGACGGTGATCCCTGCTACAGGCCACAGCTACCTTTACACCATGACAGACAGACAGGCTCATCTGATCACTTGCGAAAAGTGCGACCTGTCAGAATCCCGGGCTCATAGCTATACCGATGGGATCTGCATCTGTGGGGAAAAGGAGATCAAGGAGCCCGTTGAGGATGCCACTCTGAAAATAAACCACAGCCTGAATCTTGCCAGTGATATCTCCGTCAACCTGCTGGTATCTAAGACCCTCCTTAAGGGCTTTGATATGGATACCGTCTATGTAGACAGTACCGTAGAAACCTATGGGGATAGCGGAAAGAACGGCACAAAAACCATCCGTCTCTATCCCGTGGAGAACGGCAACTACTATTATTTCACGCTGGAAGGACTCACGGCAGTCAATATGATGGATGAGATCTCCTCTGTTCTCTACGGCACCAAGGATGGTCAGCCCTGCTATTCTCCCGTAGATACCTACAGCATTGCTACCTATGCCTACTCCCAGATGAATAGAGCAGAGAATAAGGAGAGTCTCAAGATCCTTTGCGCAGACCTCCTGCGTTACGGTGCTATGGCTCAGATCTACAAGGGCTACCGAACCGATGCTTTGGCAGACAGTGCCATGACCGAGACCCATAGAGCCTATTTGTCCGATCTGGATG
Organism: Faecousia sp.; assembly: GCA_045660585.1. Taxonomy (GTDB): domain Bacteria; phylum Bacillota; class Clostridia; order Oscillospirales; family Oscillospiraceae; genus JAZOXB01. The sequence goes on from JAZREB010000492.1 coordinate 1,395, forward strand.
CAGTGACCTTCGGCAATACCAACGAGGTTCTATCCGATCTTGAAAATCCCCCTGTGTCTTGGGTGGGCAAGGCTCTGAACCTGGAATCCAAGGTTTGCCTGAAATTCATCTTTATTCCCAAAACCTACATAGGTGATCTGTCCGAGCTTACTGCCCGTGTGACTTACGCAGATACAAAGGGAGTACAGAAGAAGCTGACCCTGACCGATCCCCAGCTCTACAACGAAAGACTGGGCTATTACGCCTTTACTCTCGATGAGATCTTGGCCGCAGAGCTCCGTTCTGTGGTATCTATTCAGATCTATCATGGGGACACTCCCGTATCTGTTACCATGGAGTACAGTGCCGATACCTACGGTAACAACAAGACAGGAGATCTCTTAAATCTGTGCAAAGCCCTCTTTGCCTATTCCGACAGTGCAAAGGCATACTTTGTAGGATAAGTCCAAAAAAAGCCCCGTGTGAGCCCTAAAAAACTCACACGGGGTTTCTGTCAATCTATAATGATTCGGTAAGAACGCAGAAGCTCTAAATATTCCTCTACGTCCTGCTTTAAAACAGCGGGGTCTGCCTCATATTCTGCTTCCAAAGCAGTGATGAGAGCCTCTCCTCGGATCCCTTGCTGTAGATTGGTGTAAATGTCCTTGCCGATCTCGTTCAGGTAGAGAAGACGCTTGTTTTCCTCGTTCTCTCCGATACTGACTAAGATCCATTCTCCCGCAAGCTCGCGGAGGATGAAATTGGGATTTACGATCATGATTCTTCGCTCCCTTCTGCCCCCAGGGCGGCCAGACGGCTGTGGTAATGGTGATTCTTTTCGCAGATATAGGTGGGTACTTTGGAGAAATCCTCGTTCTCTGCCCACGTTACAGCGGGACAGACCTCGCACCGCTCGTAATCGGGACAGGAGAGACAGCCTTTGGGCATAGTCAGGGCGCGGAAGGCAGTGCCGACTTCCTCCCATGCCTGTAGGAATCCCTTTTCAGGGATCGATGCGTGGATAGAGGGGATCATACCGCAGGGGAGAAGATCGCCCTTATAGGTGATCCAGTAGGAGCAACGGCCTGCTCTGCAGCGGGCGCCGGTGTTACCCTCATACTCACATTCGTCCATGGTTTGGGGAGGCATGGTGGCGTGCTTACGACATTCTGCGGCAAACTGCTCCGGGGAGCATTTCAGACGGATCCAGTGGATGGCGGCTTCGGCGGCCTCCTGGGGAGTGAAACGCTTTACCTCTTCTGAACAGGGCTTTTCTGTACGGGTAGGGGGGAACATATAGCTGACAAAGTGGACGATAGAGCCGATCTCCGTAGCAAAGGCCCGGACTTTATCAACATCCTTGTAGTTATAAGGGGTGCAGGAGAAGTTGATCTTTACCGTAACACCCAGCTCTCTAAGACGGCGGATGTTGGAAATGACCCTTTCGTATGCAGAACCGTTACCGCACAGATCCCGGTAGGTCTCCGGGCACATGCCATAGACAGAGATATTCATACGCAGGGGCTTGTATTTGGCAAAGAGTGCGAAATGCTCCTCTGTCAGCAGGGTGCCGTTTGTGTTAATGGAAATAAGGAAGCCTCGTTTTACGGCTTCTTCGTACAATTGGGGGAAATCCGGGCGCAGAAGGGGCTCGCCTCCTGTGAGGAGGAGGGGGATGGTGCCCGTGGCCTTGAGATCGTCCATAATGGAGATCCACTGAGCTGTGGACAGCTCCTCCTTTGCAAGGTGCTTGTCGCAGGAAAGATTGTGGATATAGCACATTTTACAGGATAGGTTACACCGTGCAGTGAGCTCCAGGGTTCCTGATGCAGGTAGATTCCGCTGAGCGGCACGACCTAAGAGAACATCTATCATATTCATAGGTAGTTCCTCCGTCATTATGTTGATAAGAGGGCAATGGCATGTTCCAGAGCCTCTACAGCCCCTACATCGGGACGACAAGATAGTTCAAATACAGGGACAGACAGCAAATCCGCTGCTACATCCATATTCCGTGGCAAATCTCCGGGGTATTTGGGATCTGCGTAGGTTCCGTTTAGGAGAACACGGAGAGCATCCCGTCCCTTTAGTCTGCGGATGGTGTTTTCCGGCCCTTGTAAGAGGGAAACCACACAGCATAAGGGGAGCGTTCGATTCTCGCAATAGGGAGAGGACCCACTCATAGGGAAGCCAAATACATAGGGCCTATCCCCACGGAGCCCGACTACAGCCCGATCTCCGTTGAGGATCTGTGCGCCACGATGGGCGTGCCACAGATCTGCCTGGGTGGATTTTCCGGTGCCGGAGGGTGCTGTAAAAATAATACCCTGCCCATTACAGTCAATATAGGATGCGTGGAGGATCATCCGATTCTTTTTGAGAAGAACGTGGGGGAGCGCCATTTCTTCGTATAACTGATGGATACTCTTGCCCCAGGGGAGAGAATCTTCCAAAGCGTAGATCCGTAGATCCGATCCCTCCTCTATAGAGTAGGCGTAGTTTCGTTCCTTCACACCGTCGTAGAAGAAATGTCCAGATCCGCCCTGAGGCAGAGACTCTACATATACACGGGTAATGGAGTAATCCGCTACGGAATCTTCTCCAATGACACGGAAGGGAGCCCACAGGGAACTTTCTTCAAGGGGCGGTTCCCCATGGAATTTTATCATCATATCTGCTACGCGGTACGTACTATCCATGGCTCCACGGCTCCCTTCGTAAACGTTATTTTTTATTATATCATTTCTTCAGCTAAATTTCAAGTATCATTGCATTTGAAAAATTCCCTTGCCAAAGGCTCCGATTGGGAGTATAATAGGGGGAGAATATTATTACTTTTAGGAGGCACCATGCACGAATTATTGACGGAGAAGGATATAGAGCTCATGAAGGCAGAGCTTTATGATCTGCAAACCTATAAACGTCCTGCGGCCATTGCCGAGGTACAGCGTACCAGAGCCTTTGGGGATCTCAGTGAGAATTACGAATACAAGGCCGCCAAGGAAGAACAGCGTTCCATCGACAGCCGTATGCGGTACCTGAACAACATGATCCGCACTGCCAAGATCATCGACCGTACACCCAATAACGGTGATGCCAACGGTGTACGCCTGTACGATAAGGTCACCATCTACATCCCCGAGGACGAGGAGGAAATGGTCGTTTCCGTAGTTTCCACTGTTCGCGTATCTCCCGATAAGGGCTTTATCAGTCTGGAATCCCCTTTGGGCAAGGCCATTTTGGGAAAACCCGTGGGTGCTGTGGTATCTGTCAAGGTCAATGACAGCTACAGCTACGATGTAGAGATCCGACATATTGAGGAATCCGAGGACGACGGCTCCGCACCTCTCATGAAATATTAAAAAACTGCTCCGATGGAAGTTCTTCCGTCGGAGCAGAGCTTTTATTCACAGATCGAAACAGTGATATTGGAGTTTTCTTCTGCGGTATCTCGGAGCATACGCAGGAGCTTGTCGTAATACCGATCTTCTAATGTTGCCTGGAGAGAGGACTCGTCCAGTTCGATGGTCAATTCCTTACCCCAAGAGGTGAGACAATCATAGAGAGCATCTAAATTTCTGCCGTAAGGAGCAGGGAAGTAGTTCTCGAACAAATCATGGAGGGCGGAACGATCAACGCCTTCAATACGGATCTTATCCATGGTCATTCCTCCCCATAGAGCAGAGTGAAGCTCTCGTAATGGTCATCGGTGTAGTAGATCAGAGAGAAGTCGTTGGCGAATACGATCCGCTTGGCACCGCGCCTCTTGGCGCCTAAGGTATCGATATCACACTCCGTATAGTTCTTGTTCGTAGGCAGGAGCTCTTCGTAATTGCCGAAGCGGTCACCGCCGATACATTTACCGGGAGCATAGGGCTCTAAGTTACCGCCGGGCCAGCCTAATTTCTGGGCCTCTTTCTTGGTGATGAAGTTAGAGGGGAGCTTATGGTAGGTATAGAGATACAGAGCAACGTCTTCTTTTGTGGTGTAGGTGCCGTTTTCGTCAATGACCGGTGCAGTCTCGGAGGGAACAGTGGATTCTTCTTCAGTGGTCTCCCGGGTGGCTTCCTCTGTGGTGAATTCTTCTGTAGTGGGCTCCTCCGGGGCAGTGTCTGTGGGAGTTATTTCACTTTCTTCTTCTGTGGCATCGGTAGTGAAGTCTAAGACCTCGTCACTGTCTTCCCCGGTGGTTTCGGCGTTTATGAAACGATCTTCCTCATAGGGATCATAGAGTTCCGGCTCAACATAAGCCGTGCAACCTGCCAGAGACAGGAGCATTGCAAGGATAAGAAACAGGGATAGTAGCTTTTTCATAGTCTGCTTCCTTTCAATTTTGTTATAGGGTCTGTTGTAAAGCATGATTACAACAGACCCTTTGGGTTTTATGGGATTATTGGGTCTTCCACTTCTGACAGCGGCGAGCCTTTTCCTTCCGTTTGCGAACCTTAAAGAGGATCCACAGCACTACGATGAGCACAGCGGCAATGATGGTCATGACCAGATACACTGTTGTTGCGGTATCGGCGGTCTTGACTGTGAGCCACAGGGCGTTCATGTACTGGGTGCTCTCCTGAGATAGGGCACTGAAGGAACTGCCCAGTGCCAGTTCTTCCTCAGAAGGGTAGGCAACGGGACTCTCTGCAACCTCGGGATCCATGAATTCTTTAGAGGCGGTCTCGGGGGAGGAATAGCCGATGTATTCCAGATTGCCGCCACAGATCTCAGGCTCCAGGAGGAAATTGATAAACAGCTCGGCTTCCTCCTTGTGCTCTGCACCCTTGGGAATACAGATGGAGTCGACGAAGAGGTTGTAGCCCTCTACGGGACGGTAGAATTTCAGATCCTCGTTTTCTCCTGCCATGAGGAGGTAGTCACCTGCATAGTAGGGAGCGATCCAAGCCTCGGCTCTCTGCATCTTGTCGAAAACCTGGTCCATAACATAGCTCTGGACAACGGGCTTCTGTTCACGGAGCAGATCGGCACAGGCCTCCAGCTCTTCGGAATCCTCGGTGTTGATACTGTAGCCCAGACGGAACTGTGCCACGGCAAAAGCATCGCGGGGGTTATCGAACATCAGGATCTTGTTGGTGTACTTTTCGTTCCACAGAAGATCCCAGCTCCGGGCGGCAACGTCTTCTTCATCCACATAGGCACTGTTATAGATAATGCCTACACTACCCCAGGTATAGGGCATGGAGTATACATTACCGGGGTCGTAGGAGGGATCCCGGAAGGCCTCGTCTACGTATTGGAAATTGGGGACATTCTCATGATTGATGGGAAGAAGCATATCTTCTTCGATGAGCTTTTCTACCATGTAATCAGAGGGGATAATCAGGTCAAAGGAGGAACCGCCGGCAGTGAGCTTGGTGTACATGCTCTCGTTACTGTCGAAGGTCATCTGATTGACCTTGATGTTGGGATACTTTGCTTCAAACTCTGCAATGACATCGATACAGCCGTCACTGCCATCGGAAATGTACTGACCCCAGTTGTAGAGGTTAATGGTAACAGGTTCGGCGGCATTGGTGCTCAGAGGGATCAGAGGAAGGAGCAGAAGGGCACATAGGGCCAGGGAAACAATACGCTTGATCATCAGGCCTTCCTCCTTAACATGAGCTTACGGCGACGGGTATTATCCCGAGCCTGCAGGAGGTTCATGGTGACCATGAGGATCAGCATGACCAGGAAAATCAGGGTGAACAGGGCATAGACCTTGGGATGGATGGGCTTTTTGGTGTAGCTGTAGATCTCTACGGGGAGAGTCACGAAGCCGGAGCCGGTGACAAAGTAGGAGATGACGAAATCGTCCAGAGACATGGTAAAAGCCATCAAAGCGCCGGAAATGATACCGGGCATGATCTCGTGCAAAATGACCTTAAAGAAGGCTTGCAGGGGAGTACAGCCCAGATCCAAAGCCGCCTCTGCAAGGTCGGGATCCATCTGTGCCAGCTTGGGCATAACGTTCAGGATTACGTAGGGCAGGTTAAATGTGATATGGGCGATGAGCAGAGTCCAGAAGCCCAGAACCGCATTGATCCGCAGAACAATACCCACGAATGCGAAGAGCAGAGCCAGAGAAACGCCGGTGACGATCTCAGGATTGGTCATGGGGATATTGGTCATGGTCATAATGGCACTGCGGAGTCTGCCACGGGACTTATGGATCCCCAGGGAGGCTACGGTGCCGAGAATGGTAGCAATGAGAGTAGAAAGAACAGCAATGATCAGGGAGTTGGTCAGCAGAGATACCAGAGCATCGTCTCGGAACAGCTCCTGATACTGGTGGAAGGTAAAGCCACTGAATACGGCAATATCCTTACCGGAGCTAAAGGAAGCGATCCCCAGAATGATCATGGGGATATACAAGAAAATGTAGACCAGAATGGTGATAATACGGGTAAAGCCTTTCATACGGTCACCATTCCTTCCTCGTCATCGTCGGTGAAACGGTTCATAATGCCCACACAGGCAAAGATCAGAACCATGAGTACCAGTGACAGAGCCGCACCCAGATTGGGATTATAGGCACTCTTGAACTGCATTTCGATAACGTCGCCGATGAGGATGGTGTCCGGGGAGCCTAACTTCTGGGAAATGTAGAAGGTAGACACTGCAGGGACAAATACCATGGTGATACCGGAAACGATACCGGGTACAGACAGGGGCAGGGTGACCTTGGTGAAGATCTGACGGGAATTACATCCCAAGTCCTGAGCGGCCTCAACCAGACGGTTGTCGATCTTCATAAGGACGGTATACAGGGGCAGGATCATGTAGGGCAGGTAGTTATATACCATGCCTAAGATCACAGCACCGTTATTGCGGATCAGGGGCAGGGGCTCCAGACCCAGGGAAGTGACGAAGTTGTTAATAATGCCTGTATCCTCCAAGAGGGCTACCCAAGCCAGAGTACGCAGAAGGAAGCTCATGCACATAGGGAGCATGACGAGCATCTGCAGGAGGCGCTGGGTAGTGGGCTTGCAGTGGGCGATGAAATAGGCCACGGGATAGCCGATGATCAGGCAAATAACAGTGGCGAAAATGCTCAGCCAAATAGAACGCAGGAAAATGGGCCAGTAATGGACCATACTGCTGAGATTGGACAGGGTAAAGGCACCGGTCACGCTGTCGGTGAAGGCGTAGTAGAATACTACACCTAAGGGGATCAGGGTGAAGAGTACCATCCACAGCACATAGGGACCGGAAAGGAATTTACTCTTCATCTTCGCTACCCTCCGCATCTGCGATCTCGTCATATTCTGCGGAATAGGAGCTGTAGTCACCGAACATGCCGGAATATTCACTCTTATGCATGATGTGGATATCCTCGGGATTCAGGCGGATACCGATATAAGAACCCTCGGGGCAGAAATCCGTGGTCTGGATCAGCCACTTAAAGCCCTTGAAGTCTACAATGGTATCATAGTGAACGCCCTTAAAGGTGACGGAGGTAACGGTACCGCAGAGATGACCCTCCTCGGGTGCAACGATATCGATGTCCTCGGGACGGATGACGACATCAACGGGCTCGTTTTTCTCAAAACCCTTGTCAACGCACTTAAAGACTCTGCCGAAGAACTTAACGGAATAGTCTTCCAGCATCACGCCGTCCAAAATGTTACTTTCGCCGATGAAGTCTGCCACAAAAGCGTTTTTGGGCTCATTATAGATATCCTCAGGCTTGCCGATCTGCTGGATGCGGCCCTTATCCATCACCACAACGGTGTCGGACATGGA
>JAZREB010000493.1:0-6185 GCA_045660585.1 Faecousia sp.
GAGCCTGCAATACGGCCTTGACCTGTGGCATAAGAAGGCAGAGGGTAAAACCGCCTGTGATTACAGCTTCCACATGACCATCGATGATTGGAATGATGAGATCATTGCCGAACTACCCAAAATGTTTGAGCAGGGCGTTTCTTCTTTCAAAATGTACATGACCTATCCTGCAATGATGATCGGCGATGATGCCATGTTCCGTGCTCTGCAAAAGATGAAAGAACTGGGTGGCATTGCAGGTGTTCACTGTGAGAACGCCGGTGTGATCGACGCTCTCATCGCCCAGTCTAAAGATCGTGGGGAACTGTCTCCCGATGCCCATCCCCGTTGCAGGCCGGCTATTCTGGAGGCAGAGGCTGTTTCCAGACTCCTGAAAATGGCGGAACTGGCAGATGTGCCTGTCGTGATCGTGCATCTTTCCTCTGAACCGGGCCTTATGGAAGTTCGCGCTGCCAGAGCAAGAGGGCAGAAGGTTTATGTTGAGACCTGTCCTCATTATCTCCTCCTGCAGCATGATCTGTATTCTCTCCCCGAGTTTGAAGGGGCCAAGTATGTTTGCGCTCCTCCTCTGCGGACAGACTCCGATAACGATGCTCTGTGGCAGGCTATTGCAGACGGTAGCGTTCAGACTGTTTCTACAGATCACTGTAGCTTTACTTGGACCCAGAAGAAGGCGGGGCTGGATGATTTCACCAAGATCCCCGGAGGCATGCCCGGTGTCGAGACCCGTGGCGTATTGCTCTATACCTACGGTGTGGTAACAGACCGTATCACGGCAGAACGTATGGTAGAAGTTCTCAGTGAGGCCCCTGCAAAGCTCTACGGTGCTTATCCTCGTAAGGGTAGATTGGCAGTTGGTGCCGATGCAGATATTGTTGTGTATGATCCCAACGGCATCCGCCGTGTTACCGCCAAGGATCAGGTTTGCGCTGTGGACTATGCTCCCTATGAGGGATATGAGATATCCGGCCACATTGCGCAGGTATGGCTCAGAGGCACTCTGGCTGTAGAAGAAGGGGAGATCCTTTCTGACCGTGGTGGTAAGTTTATTCCCCGTGGAAAATCCGATCTTTGATCTAAAATCAGTTTAAGGATAGGACTACCTGTCTATACTCTCCATGGGAGGGGATAGAATGGTTAAGGGAATTACCCGACAAGTTATGGTAGTCAAGACTCCTGATGGGGGATTGTTTGAGCAGGCCATCTTCCTGCTGAGAGAAGATTCTCTGGAAAAGCAGGGAATCACGGAACGGCAGATCTTAGAGGAGGCAAGGGCTCTCTCCGGAACCTGTTTGGACAGAACTCGGGGGCGAAAAGCCGTACGATCTCTACCGTCGCTTGCGTGGAGCGGTATCGGTGCCGGTGCAACAGCTCTTATATGGCTACTGACAGCTATCATAGCATAATAACAGAACCGTCCTACTATGTATTTACCATAGCGGGACGGTTTTCGTTATAAGCCAAAGATCCCTTTGCTACACAGGAACAGGAGCAGGGGGGTGTAGAGCAGATAATACAGAATGGTTGAGGGGATCAGACAGGCAATTGCGGGGGTGGGATCCTCTGTATATCTCTGCATCCAAACGACTGAGGCAACCGGTGCAGGGGAGCCGAAGAGAATAGCCATAAGCAGTGCGGATTTTAGGGAGAGGAAAGGGAGTAGGAGCGAGAATACAGCTAAAGGATAGGCAATGACTTTATACAGAGTGTAGAGCAGAGGGATCCTGCCACCTTTCACAGAGGCGGAGCCATACTGTCCGATGGTCATTCCCAAAAAAATGAGAGCCAAGGGACTGACACATGCATCCAGAGCGTCTATGGGCATTGCAAGGAACTCGGGGAGACTCAGACCGATCAGACACAGGATCAGACCGAAAAATACCGCAACAAGACAGGGCTCGGTCAGGAGCTTCTTCCACTGACGGGGACGGTGACTCCCTGCAAAGGCGGGATGGAACAGGGCCCAAATCAGCAGATCCTGAATAGATACATGGAGGTAAACGACCACCATTTCGCTGTCGGTTAGGAAAAGTCGTAACAGAGGGATACAAACAAAGGAAACATTTCCGATACCGCAGATAAAGCTGTACAGGCTGTGGAGAGCGCCTTTGTTTTTCTTCAGTAGTAGGATCCCGGCGGGAAGGAGACTAAAAAGTAGGGTCACAATGACCGTGGATAAGCCGGTAGAGAGCAGTTCTCCCGGCTCTACAGAGGCAAAACTCTTTAAGATCATGGCAGGGAAGCACACGCTCATAAGGATGGAGGATAGGTGAGGCCTGGTCTCCGGAGGAAGGATCTTACAAACTATGAGAATATAGCCAAGAGCGATCATTAAGATCACATACATAACATCGCTTAGCATAAGAGGACTCCTTTGGAAAGGGTATATACTTCGTGGCTCTTATCATATCGTAAATTGTGTGACTTGTCAATAAAAAGGAGTCAAATCAAAGGGTTTGTTGTTGACATTTGGGAATTATTTGGTAAAATATATATAGAAATTTTAATGAAAACGGAGGCTTTGTTGTATGAAAAAACGAGTCCTGTCCCTGATCCTCGCTGTGGTGATGATCCTATCTCTGCTGTCGGGACTGGGCATGTCCGCATCTGCGGCGGGAGACTTTGTTAAGGTCAAATCCCTGTCTGTAGGTGATCGGGTAGTTCTGGTCTGCGAAGCGACTTCTTCTGAGTTGAGCAGCATTTCCACCACCAGCACCAAGTACGGTATCGGCACCGCCTTTTCCGGGGAGCCTAGCGGTATCATGCTCCTGGAAGTTTGTGCAGGATATCTCAGTGGAACCTACGCCTTTAAGACCAAGGAAGGCAAGTACCTGTACTGGACCAGCGGTAATTCCCTGAATGTAAATGGCACACTCAGTGAAAAGACCTCTTGGACCGTATCTTTTGACAGCTCCGGCAATGCCACCATTTTAAACCGTAGTGATTCTGCACGACAGATCTGGTGGAATCTCTCCTCCCCCCGTTTTGCCTGCTATACGGGCAAAACTCAGACGACTACCGGCTATGCAACCGTGCAGATCTACAAGACCACCAAGACAATCTGCGAGCATACCAACACCACCTACGCAGTGACGACAGAGCCTACTTGTAAGGACAGAGGCGTTGGCACCTATACCTGTACCGCTTGCGGTGTATCCTGGGACGTTGTTGTAAATGCTACCGGCCACAGCTACACCTTTAAGACCGATGATAAGGTCAATATTTACCAGCAGTGTACCGCCTGTAGTGACAAACAGGATGTTACTATGAACACCATTGCAGAGGCCCTTGCTTATGAGAGCAAGTCTAAGGTCTATAATGTCATGGGTGTCGTAACCTATATCAAGGGCTCCACCATATACATCGAAGACGGAGATCGTGGCCTATGTGTCTATTTCAGTGACAGCGCAAATTACAGCAAGCTCCGTTTGGGAGACAAGATTTTTGTTTCCTCTACCATGACAGATTACAACGGCTTACCCGAACTGTACAAAGCAACACAGTATATCGTTCTGTCCTCCGGCAATGCTCTGCCCGAACCGAGGGATCTGACCATTGGTGAAATTTTGGCAGTTACGGAGCGACTCCATTTAGGTAAGCGTGTAACTTTGAAGGATGTTTCTATCGGCTTCATTGCATCTAAGGGCTATACCCCCCTGACAGATAGCGAGGGTAACAGCATTTATATTTACTCTGCGCCTGAACTGAGCAGTGATATTAAGGATGGTAATAAAGTCGATGTAACCGGCATCATTTCTTATTTCAAAGACGATTTCCAGATCCTCATTAACGAGGCTACAGCCAAGACCGATGTGAAAAAGGTTGGCGAAGGTGTTCCCCTGATTAAGGAAACCGTGCCCATCTCTTTTGCAAAGGCATGTACCTCTAAGGGCACCTATTTCCAGATCGAGGGTGTTGTTACTTGCCTCCAGGGCAGACAGATCTTCCTCCAGGATGAGACCGGCGGTATGGTTGTATATCTGGCCAGCAAGCCTACGGAAGCACCCTGTGCGGTAGGCGATAAGATCCGTGTGTTCGGTCTCTTTGCTAATTATGACGGCACATTGGAACTGCAGTATGTAGACCACACAGATCCCGAATGCTTCACGATTCTGTCTCACAATCATCAGGTTGTTGCACAGCCTGTGTCCATTGAGCAGTTGCTGTTTGACTCTGCCATTGATTACGAACTCTTTGCAGAGAAGGTATTCCTCAATGATGTAACCATTCTGGAAATTGAGACCGACGGTACCGTTCTCCTGTGGCAGGATGACTACACCATCGAGATCTATGCCGCACCTAAACTGAACGCAGGCTGTGTACAGGATGCAGTGGTCGATGTTACCGCTACCGTAGCCGGCTACAACTTCAACTATCAGTTGGTCGTTGTGGATGCTGATGCAGTTACCTTCGGTTCTACCTGTAAGCATACGGATACCATGCCTATGGGAGACATTGCTCCCACCTGTACGGAATACGGATATACGGGAGATCTGTATTGCACCATTTGTGGCGCCTTTGTTTCCAAGGGACAGAGCGTAGCTCCTTCTCATGAGGATACAGAACTGAGAAATGCAGTAGAACCTACCTGTACTACAGCCGGTTATTCCGGAGATCTGTACTGTATCACTTGTGGCAAATTCCTTGAGGCAGGTAAGACTGTAGAAGCAACCCATAAGAAGGTCACCATCAACGACGTTGAGCCCACCTGTGATAGCGAAGGCTATACCGGTGAAATATTCTGCGAGATTTGTGGCACTGTCTTTGAACAGGGCACTGTAGAACCCCCTTTGGGACATGAGTATTGGCTCGATATTGTATATCAGGAGCCTACTTGTACCGTTCCCGGTAGTGCGGAGTATAAGTGCATCCGTTGTGACGACCACTACGAAAGCGAGATCCCCGCAACAGGTCACAACAGTATCTATTCCGACAAGGGAGATGTTCACAGCTACATCTGCTTCACCTGCGGTGAATCCGGAGAAGAGGCCCACGAATACGAAGAAGGCGTTTGCATCTACTGTGGTGCAACGGGAATCTATGTTGACACCAATGTAGAGATACGACACACCTTGAACCTGGCTAGCGATATCTCCATTAACTACGTGATCCCTGCGGCAAGTCTTGCGGACTATGATGTATTCTATCTGGAATGTGTAAGACAGACCTACAGTGGAAACGAGGCTACAGGATCCGAGAGTGTCATTCTGGATAGTCCCGAATTAAAGGGAAGTTACTATTACTTCACTCTCACGGGTATCAATGCAACCCAGATGGGTGATGAGATCCGTGCTACGCTGTATATGCTCAGAGGGGACAGCATTTGTTGCTCTAACGAGGATGTCTACAGTGTTGCGACTTATGCCTATATCCAGATGGACAAGGAAGGTGCCGCAGAGAATCTGAAGAAACTGTGTGCAGACCTTCTCCGTTACGGTAAGGAGGCACAGGTATATAAGAGCTATCGTACCAATGCCCTTGTTGACGAGGATATGACCGAACTCCACAGATCTTATCTCAGTGATGCAGAGGCCGTAACCTTTGGCAATAACAACACTACACTGAACGATCTGCAGAACCCTGTGATCAAGTGGGTGGGCAAGTCCTTGAATCTGGAATCCAAGGTATCTGTCAAGTATATCTTTGAACTGGGCACCTACACCGGAAAGGTAGAGGATCTGTCTCTGAAGGTACACTATATTAACTATGAGGGCAAGGTTTCTCAGGTGACTCTGAAGGGCGCCCAACTGTATGATGCACCTACCAATCGGTATGCATTCAGCTTTGACGGTCTCCTGGCCGCAGAACTGCGTGCTGTGGTAGACGTAGCGGTATATCAGGGGGACACCCAGTTATCCCGGACCCTGCGCTATAGTCCCGATACCTACGGCAACAACAGAACCGGTCAGCTCCTGATTCTGTGCAAGGCACTGTTTGCCTATGCCGACACCGCAAAGACCTTCTTTGCAAAATAATGGGGAATTGAAAGTTTCACCTTAGACAAAACCAAGGCTCTCTTGGGGAGAATATTCTCCCTGAGAGAGCCTCAATCTAACTTCAAATCCACGTTTAGCGCACCGTTGGTGCGAATGATATATCTACGATATGATATACCCCACGGCTGTGGGGCATGATATACCTACGGTATGATATACCTCGCCAAGGCGAGGCATGAATGTGTGCCC
>JAZREB010000494.1:0-2395 GCA_045660585.1 Faecousia sp.
AGAGCGGACTTAGCCATCTTGTTGCGCTCGTTGGCAATGCGAGACAGGATAACATGCTTCTTGTTAGCCTTAATGTTGGGCACGGAATTACACCTCCTTTGAAGATTTTCTCTTCAGCAATTACCTATTATATCAAACAATAACAAATAGTCAAGTGTTTTTTTGAAAAAAGAATAAGAAAAATGAAATAAAAATTAATGGAATGGGAAAAACAAAAGGAAAAAGGAGGAATTGTCGTGATTCGCACGGATTTGGCCATAGAAGCCAAGGAATTATGGGAGCGTTCGGCGCAAACAACCACTCAATTACAGGGAGTACGAGCCCGAGAACAGGGAAATGTCACATGGGTGGATATCCTGGATCCACAGGGGGCGGAGGCTCTGGGGAAGCCGGTGGGGAGCTATTTGACCCTCCGATTGCCGGAATACGACCGAGATCCCAAGGGGCCCGGGGAGGAGCTCGGCAAAATTTTGGGAGAGCTTATGGCTTTAGACAGTGGGGATAGTGTGATGGTGGTGGCGCTGGGGAACGAAGGGATCACGCCCGATGCCCTGGGTCCCCGTACAGGCAGACAGATCTTCCTGACACGGCACCTTGTTGAGACTCTGCCGGAGTATTTCGGAACTTGTCGCAGTGTCAGTGTGATCACTCCCGGGGTGCTTGCAACTACGGGGGTGGAAACTCTGGAGCTTGTTCGGGGAGCAGTGGCCTGTGTAAAGCCTCGGGCGGTCATTTGTGTGGATGCCCTTGCGGCAGGGAGTATGGATCGGCTGTGCAATACGATCCAGTGCTGTGACAGCGGTATTGCTCCGGGCTCCGGGGTGGGGAACTGCCGTGCGGCTTTTACTAAGGAGAGTGTGGGAGTTCCTGTTTATGCAGTGGGAGTGCCTACGGTTGTAGATGGGGGCGGGGAGGTTCCCATGATCGTGACGCCACGGGATATCGATGAGCAGATCCGATATCTCAGCCGTGTTTTGGCAGGGGGGATCAATGGTGCATTACACCCGCAACTGACCTATGATGATTTTGTACAATTTGTGCCCCAATAGTACAATGTGATTATGTAAACCTGTATACAGGGAATACAAGTGTATACCACATTGTGCATAACTCTGTGCACAATGTGCAAAACTCAGTTGTTGCAATGTAATTTCACCTGTGCACATGGGTCTGCATAGGATGTATGGAATGAATATATGCAAGAATAATTCGGAAACTTCGGTTGCCATAATGACAAAATAATACCTGCAAAAATGTTGTTATGTAAACCGAAAGTCTGTGAGAAAACCAGAAAAAGTTGGAAAAAGCCCCGACTTTGTCAGATGAAAAAAGTGTGCCGAGTCGAATTTTTGCGGGGGCTGTTAGGGTACCTTCGTCGATGTGAACAAAAATGTGGAATGAAACCCCAAAAGCGGGAAATACTGTTCTCACACACAAAGATGGAGGATACGCCATGCAGGGAAAGGTGGAGATCTGTGGTGTCAACACCGCAGAACTGAAAACACTGAAAAGCGAGGAAATGATCCCCTTGCTGAAAAAAGCACAGCAAGGGGACGAGAAGGCCAGACAGGAGCTTATTGAGGGAAATCTCCGACTGGTGCTGTCTGTGATCCAGAAATTTATGGGTCGGAACGAAAACCCCGATGACCTGTTCCAGGTTGGCTGTGTAGGGCTGTTAAAAGCCATTGCCAATTTCAACACGGATCTCAATGTTCGTTTCAGCACCTACGGAGTGCCTATGATCGAGGGGGAAGTGAAACGGTATCTGCGGGACTACAGTGCTATCCGGGTATCTCGGAGTATTCGGGACGTAGCCTATCGGGTGCTCCAGTGCAAAGAGACAATGATGGCAGAGAGGGGGAGCGAGCCTACTATGGAAGAGGTCGCCCAAAGGTTAGAACTACCCCTAAAAACAGTAAACGAGGCCATGGACGCAATGGTTGCGCCCATTAGCCTCTTTGAGCCGGTGTATTCAGATGGAGGAGATCCACTGACGGTAATGGATCAGGTCAGCGATACACGGAATACCGATGAAAGGTGGCTGGAGCATATCGCCCTGAAGGATGGGATCTCTGCCCTGGGGGAACGGGAGAGGAGGATCCTCACCATGCGGTTTTTCCAGTGCAAGACCCAGATGGAGGTTGCTAAAGAGGTGGGGATCTCTCAGGCACAGGTATCCCGATTGGAGAAAAATGCCATTGCCTCCCTGCGAAAATCCATCTGCGTTCACTGATCCTTAAGCTGAGGGGAGTCAAACCCGACAGCCTCTCAGCAAATCTTTTGCGATCTTTTTAACTTAGTTCTCCTTGCCTTGCGACAGCAAGGCTGCGTCGAACCCGTCAAAAATCTCATCAAAATCTTAAGCTGAGAGGTGCTTCGCAGTTTTCACGGAGAT
>JAZREB010000495.1:0-4690 GCA_045660585.1 Faecousia sp.
CGAAACGAGATCTCTCTGTGAGATCTCGTTTTGACTTATCTTCATTCCCTACAATGAGGTGTTCCCTTATGGATTGGAACTACTTCAAAAAATTACTCCGGGTACTTTTGGGAGCTCTGCTCTTAGTCGGAGGTTTCGTACTCATGATCCTCAGTTTTTCCGGTGGTTTTGATATCGCTTTGGCATTTCTCGCATTCCTTCTTCTCGGGTTAGGTGTGTATACCACTCTTTCCGGTGTCCACATCTTACGGGGAGTATAAGCCACCCTGTAGGGTCACAATGATGATATTTAGAACGGATCTGTTACTTTCGTAGTGACAGATCCTATTTTTTTGCAAAATACAGGTTGACAAATGTAAGCCTGTGTGTTATAGTAGGCTTACAGATGTAAACCAACTATGTTGCAGGAGGTATCACTTATGGCAATTACAGTCACCCCCGGAGAATGGATCCTTATGGAAGAACTCTGGGAAAGTCCCAAGACCCTTATGGAGCTGGTTCGAAATTTGGGAGAAACCGAAGGCTGGGCCAAGAGCACCGTCACCACTATGGTTCGCCGCATGACGGAAAAGGAACTGATCCACTACGAAACAGATGGAAAAACCAAAACTTTTATGCCTGCCGTCTCCCGTGAGGACGTAGTAGCAGAGGAGACCACATCTCTCCTGAAACGAGCCTATAACGGCAGTATCGGCCTGTTAGTCAATGCCATGGCACAGCGAAACACCCTGTCTAAATCAGACATTGACGAGCTGTACGCCATTTTGCAGAAGGCAGAAGACGAGCTGAAATAACCCATTATCTATGCATTGCGAAAGGAGCTGATCTCATGTATATGTTCCTCATATCCTCCGGCATCCTGATTCTCCTTGTGATGAGTCTGCGGAGGCTGGCACGGAAAAAGATTTCCCCTATTTTACAGTACAGCCTGTGGCTGTTGGTGGCAGTTCGATTACTGCTCCCCTTCCAACTGGGTTCCAGCGTTCTCAGTATTGAGAATTTCCTCCCCCAAAAGGCGCAGGTGCAAGAAGATATCCAATCCCCCGTAATTCCTCAGTTCCCCACACAGCAGGTGCAGGAGCAACTGCCTACAGAGCAGATCTTGCCGGAAGTGATCCTTCCCACAGAAGAGAGTCTCCTGCAAGAAGTGTCGCCCGTAGAGCCCCGACCTGATGAGACACAGACATCCGGCACCGCAGAGGTAATGCCCTCCCCATCTGTGGAGCAAACACAGGCTGTCCGTTTCTCCCTCTCTACAGGCAAAATTCTGAAGTTCGTGTGGTTTGCAGGCTCTGCTATCATGGCACTATGGTTCCTGTGTGTGAATATTCGCTTTCAGACAACCGCCGTGAAAAACGCCAAGAGGATCGATGTCCCCCAAATTCCATTGCCGGTTTACGAAAGCGAGAATATTCCCTCCCCCTGTATGGTGGGCTTGTTCCGCCCCCGGATCTTCCTTCTCCCCGGGGATGATCCCACCCGTAGGACCCACATCCTGACCCATGAATATGCCCACTACCGCCACAGAGATCACATTTGGTCCTTCCTTCGGGGTCTGTGCCTCTGCATCCACTGGTATAATCCCCTTGTATGGATCGCCGCCTACCTTTCCCGTGAGGATTGCGAGATGGCCTGTGATTACAGCGCGGTCAAAGCCTTAGGGGAGGAAGAGCGTTGTTCCTACGGACGCTCTGTTTTAGCCACGCTGGTACAGGCTCGACAGCCAAGTAACCTTCTCCGCTCCGCCACCACCATGGGTGGCACCAAGAAGCAGATGGAAGCCCGCATCGACAGTATCGCCTTCAAACCCAAAAAGGTTCTTTGGGTGGCAATCAGCCTTCTGCTGGTCTTGGCACTGGCTGTGGGATGCACCTTTACAGGTGGGAAGGCTCCTACCCACCCCCCGGAGGAAGAGATTGCGGAAACTACCGTCCCCACGGAAGAAACTACAGACACCCTTGCAGAGGACGAAACGCTCTTGG
Source organism: Faecousia sp. (assembly GCA_045660585.1). Lineage (GTDB taxonomy): Bacteria > Bacillota > Clostridia > Oscillospirales > Oscillospiraceae > JAZOXB01. The sequence goes on from JAZREB010000495.1 coordinate 1,983, forward strand.
ATGATTCCATTTTAGCAAACTTGTATGAGGACTCTACATACGAGCTTTTCTCCCACTATCCCTATGCTATCCATCTGTACAAAGACGAAAACTACGAGATCCCTCAAGTCGTAGTCAGTAATCAAGTCTATGATAACCAAATCAATGCCGAGATCGCCGAGCGGTTCGGCGCCATATTGGAAAGTGGAGATTCCCCCTACAAATCCGTATCCTACCGTTGGAATATAGCCACTCTGGACGGTGTAGATTGTCAGAAAAACATCGATTTCACTCTCGTCCTTGACGGCAATGGGAACGGTGATCCTACCCGCAGAGTCTTTTTGTTGGATATTACTGCCGTGGATCATCAAAACAATACGGAAACGATCTCCTATTACATCGACCTTTCTACCGGGGAACCTCTAACAGCGAGCCCCTATGCCGAGGATATCCGGGAGGCAGTTACCCATGAGTTGATTAGGGAACTGTATGACGAGTATGCAAATACCGGCAAACTTTCCTTTACGGAAGAGGATCGTGGAGTTTATAAAGAAAATCTGGCCAAGGCTGTAGAGAGTGCTGCCATCAAGGTCTTATCCCACAACAGTGTCACCTTTACTGTTCCCTATGTCACAACAGACGGTTCTGTACGGGATCTGGATCTGAACCCCATGCCCACAGAGAGCATCTCCGTCAATGCCCTCTACGAGCCGGGAGTCATTGATCTCTACGCCTATACCGCAGAGGACGGTTCTCAGAACATCATCCCCTTTATCCTCTTGGATAATGACAGTGGCATCAAGATAAACACAACGGTTTTAGAGACCTACCTCTATTACCTCCCCTCAAAACTGTCCTATACATGGGCTGTCAATGGTGATATGGCAAGTTTCTCTATCAAGGCAGAAGATCCCTATACCTACGATCTCATTTGCCATGCAGGAAATGCGTTCTTAGATCCCGGCAAGGCCGGCATCCCCGATGCAGGCTATGTTCTCAGCCATGCCAAGGTTCCCATGACCTATGATGAATACCACGCACAGGCGAAGGTTCTGCTCCGTTCCTATTTCTTCGATTTGTTCCCGGGAATCTCGGAAGCGTTCCCTAATGACAGCTTGGTGAAGCAACGGGTCTTGTTCTGTGGCTACGATCAAAACATTGAGGAAAGCGTCCCCTACTTGGACAAGAACGGAAATGTATGGGTCTATGCAAGGATCTACCAGATTGCAGGCTCCTCCTCTACCCTGCATCTGATCCCCATTTCCACCGGCAAGATCAATGAGGAATATGTAAAATATGCAGAAGAGAACAACCTGTTCCTGCAAGGGGAACAAGCCCTTCTGAAATATCTGCAAACCCTCTACGGCGAGGGAACCTACGACCTGATCTACAGTGCCGAAAACGCCTACCCGGAATATGTAGATGACAAGCTCCATGCAGAAGGCTTGGATGATCATGTGCTCATCCGCATTGTGCGGAAGTTAGAGCCCACCATGACAAATACAGATATTGAGGCCATTCCGGAGCTGAAAGCCGCCTGCGAAATGCTGGGTGTGGATAAGATAGAATACTTTATGAGCAACTCCTCCCCGGCTAACGGCAGAGAAATGTATGTTATGAATAGCACAGACGTCACCTTCACCGGTCCCATTGATCGCTATGTAAAGGTGGTTTGGGATACTACCAACAAAGAAGTCCATATTCTGATTTATTGGGGCTGATGCCCCCTCTCCTGCAGGAGTTCCCCTCCTGCAGGAGATTTTTTTAATTTTACTAAAAACTTTTTTCAAAAAAGGACAAATGTCCTTGAATTTCCCGAAAGCTATAGCTATAATACGGGCAGTTTGAAGAGAAACGGGGGGATCAACTGTGGATACCAATGTGATTCTTGAAATCGTAGGCTATGTAGGCACTGCCTTGACCATCATCTCCATGCTTATGGCTTCCGTGGTGAAGCTGAGAGTCATCAACTCCATCAGCAATATCATCAGCCTCGTCTACGCACTGTACTGCGGCACCTATCCCATTGCCGCAATGAATATTGCTCTGTTTATCATCAATATCTATAGTCTCATGAAGCTCTTCAAGCCGGAAAAGCACTTTGAGCTGGTGGTTTGTAACACCGACGATACCTTTATCCGCTATTTCCTGAAGCATTGGAAGGAAGACCTGAAGGAGCATTTCCCTGCCTTTGATCGCAAGGCCGTCGATGCGGATACTGCCTATATCGTCTGCTGTAACAGCATCCCCGCCGGTGTCCTCATGGGCAAAAAGGCAGAAAACGGCACCTTAGATATTGCTCTTGACTACTCCACCCCTACCTACCGGGATTGCTCCGTGGCAAAGTTCCTCCACAGCAAGCTTCCCGAACAGGGCATAAACACCCTGCTGTCCTCTCAGGGTCTCACCAAGGGCCATGTTCCCTACCTGAAGAAAATGAATTTTTCGGAAGAAAATGGGATCTATATCAAGAAGCTGAACTAATATACTTATTCCATTTTCGTGAAACTTCTCCATAATACAACAAAACCGGTCTCCATGCCCTAAAAGCCATGTAGATCGGTTTTGTCATTCCTGCACAAACGACCAAATCACAGTTTATCGAGCTGTTAACGCACAAATTATCGTATCTTACCGTAGGGACAGGCCTCTGGACTGTCCGCTTGCACCGATTACGGAACATTTGGGGGCAGTCGAGGACGCCTGCCCCTACGGGTTCTATTGATAGA
>JAZREB010000496.1:0-8618 GCA_045660585.1 Faecousia sp.
ACTGAGGGATTGAAAAAATGCCGATTTTTGCACAAATTTTATTGAATTCGGAACATTTACAATCCCTCCGTCACGGCTACGCCGTGCCACCTCCCTTTACACAAGGGAGGCTTTAGTGCCTACCGTGTCGCTAAACTGCTCGATAAACTGTGATTTGCAGGTGGGAGTTATTTCTACGCCTTAAAGTTATAAATAGGCTTTAATACTTGGATCACATCTACCGCGTCTGCGATGACATCAATAATATCCTCCAGAGACTTATAGGCCATAGGGGCCTCGTCAAGGGTAGATGCATTGACACAGGTGGTGTAGATGCCCTCCATAGTCTCCCTGTAGGCCTCTAAATCAAGAGTTTCCTTAGCCTTAGCGCGGGACATGATCCGTCCGGCTCCGTGAGGGGCGGAATAGTTCCATTCAGGATTCCCCTTTCCTCTTGCCAGAACGCTTCCGTCCCGCATATTGATAGGAATCAGCACAAGCTCCCCTGTATAAGCAGAGATGGCACCCTTGCGGAGGATCATCTCCTTAGTATCAATATAGTTGTGGATCGTATGGAAGGCTGATAAAGCAGTCATACCTGTCCGCTCTAAGAGGATCTCGGCCATCTTCTCACGGCTCCGCTTGGCAAACTGCTGGCACAACTCCACATCATGGAGATAATCTGCCATATAGGATCCGTAGAGATAGCACAGGTCTGCGGGGATAGTAGGCTCCTTTGCCTGCCAGTGCTTCTGCAAGGCCTTCAGTGCAGCTTGAATTTCCTTTCTCCGTCCCTGTTCCTTATAGGTGCGGATCAGCTCCTCCTGCTCCTGAAACAAGTTCTCCTTGCCTATATTCAAATCAACGGCTAAATTCTGATAATACTCCGCTACCTGCTTTCCTAAATTCCGGCTACCGGAATGGATGACCAGATACTTATTTCCATGATCATCCACATCGATCTCGATAAAATGATTACCGCCTCCAAGGGTGCCTAAGCTCCGTTCCAGACGCTTGGCGTCCTTGAGATGTCTATAACATCTGAGCGCCGTTAGGTCAAACCGTTCCTTCCGACCGTCCCAGACTCGTGTACCGCTGGGGATATAGTGGGCGGCTTCATCCACAAAGCCAAAGTCAATATCGATCTTGCCCAACTCTACGGTATACATGCCACATCCGATATCCACCCCAACGATATTGGGAACCACCTTATCTGTAATGGTCATGGTGGTGCCGATAGTGCAGCCCTTGCCTGCATGGACATCGGGCATGATACGGATCTTAGAGCCGGCGGTAAAATCATGATCGCACATTCTGCGGATCTGCTCCACCGCCTCGTCCTCTACTACATTGGCATAGCAAAGAGCAGTATTGATTTTTCCCTTGATTTCTAACATGATGTGTCTCCTTTCTCTTAAAATCACAAGGCACCGGCAAGCTCTGCCGAGGGGGATCGGCCTCTTGCCGTTATATCCAAAACCATGGCTGTATGTGCCTTTTTCTAACAAGACGCCATTTTATATACATGCAAGGACTTTCACCCTGCCCACTCTTGCCCCTAAAGCAAGCGCCGATCCATCGGCTAATGTATAGCTCATATTCAAAATTGCTGTACGCGTCTTTTTCCAAGGCACCGTTGAAGCAGGATTCGAACCTGCAATGGGTGGTTTTTCACCACCTGCTACACCTCTTAGCGATTCTTCAACTTGCTGTTGGTGCCTTACAACTGCATTATACATAGGAAATCCCTTCCTTTCACGGAAAAAAATCTGCGAACTCATCTGAGCTCGCAGATTTTTTGTGAAACCAATCGTTCTTTGATCAAATTTACGAAGGCTTGAGGTCCCTGAACCTTTACCAAGGGGCCGAAAGACAGGACACGGATCAGGATCTCTGTCTCGTCATTTTCGTAATATTTCAGCCGCAGGAGGTACTTGTTCTCCCCTAACCGTTCTGCCTGTTTCTCAAAATGGGCAAAATGGAGCATGACCCGTTCCAAGGCATTGCGCTCATCGGTGATTTCCAGCACCAGATCCTTCCTCTCCTCTTCTTGAGGGTTCTGTTTCCATGGGCCATGTCCCTTATAGAATTCACAATAGATCACCCGACCTAAATTAAACTGCTTAAACAGGCACCCCTCTGCCAAAATACGGATCTTGTCATCCTTGAGAGAATACTCAAAGCCCTTGGGATAGCATCTGACCCAGACCTTATTCCCGTGGCGGTTCAGCATCGCAAAACGGATGGGGCGCTTCTCCCGAACGGCTCTCAGGATCAGACGGAAGTGCTGAACATACAGTTCGCTCTCAAAGGGATCTCCGTCTCCGTATTGGTCATAGATCCTGTAATCCGCCGGGGTAAACAGGGGCGCTATGCCATCCAGTTCCGGAAACTCTACCCCAAACAGCTTCACCCTGGGATCCTGAGAGATGGCCTTGAGCCATCGTTTCTGCAAAGTCGTCAGGGGCATGGTAGGCTTATGCTGTAATACAGGGGACAGATCCTTCTGTAGCAGGGGCCATCTCCCACTTTGCAATGCAGGCAGAATGGTCAGCACACTTTCGGAAAAAGCATGTTCTGCAACACAGTTCTGCAGATCCTGCTGTGTTGCCCCGGGCGAGGATGCCATCTCCAAGATCTTGGAAACAGTATTATAGTAGACGGAATAGAGCTCACTGAATATCATCGCCATCACCTCCGTCTATGCCATACATCCGATACATTTCCAAAAGATCTGCCTTAAAGCGGTTCTCAATGGTACGGTTAGAAAAATTCATCTTTGTGATCCGACAGAGGAAGGTTCTGATCCACGGCAGCATTTCCTCGGTATTAAAAACCTCCGCCACATAACGGTAGTGGCTGTCATCTATCTTTTCCACCGTGCCACAGCGTTTTTCCCTCTGCAAGCGTTGTACAATAAAATGTTCATGTGGTTCCACCCGAATCTCAAATTCTACGTGTTCTTTGGGATGGTTGCTGAATCTGCAATTCACGCCCCACATATAGGCCTCCGCACTCTGCAAATCCTCCCGCAATTCATCAAAGGTGCTACAAGGTTCCCCAATGCGAACATCGGACAGATAATCCAGACGGTAGGAATGTAATCGTCCTGTCTTTTCCATATATGCAATGAGATATTGCCTTCCGTTTTGGGCACTGATATAAATTTTCAGAGGAACCAACCGAAGGGTGCGCATCTCACGTCTCCCTCTGCTCAGATTGTCCACAGTGACATAAGACTTCTTCGCCATGGCATCAAAGAGGGTAGCCAACACATCACTGTCAACGGCTGATGTCATATAATGATGTTTGAAGGAAAAGACAGAGTCTCTGCTCGGTGCTTTATCCTGTAAAAAGGAGCCCACCACGCCGCAAGGTGCCACTTCGCTGAAAAAGTCCACTGCATCCCATAATTCTGACAGATCCGTGTCCTCACTGCGACTGTACAGCACCTTCCGCCCATCCTTCTCCATACGGATGATCCCAAGGTCTGCATATTCCTTCAGCTTTTTCCGCAGGGTAGACTCGTCAAAAGACATTGCCCCCTCCAATCGGCTATCGATCTCCGTAACCAATTCCGAGAGAGTCTTCTTTACCTCCGGGGTATGGAGCACATCAAACACCGCAAAATGGAGGGTAATATCCCCGTCTGTAAAGCTCTTTGCTTTCCATGCTTTGTAGAGAGGGTTCTGCTTTGCCACACGGGTGTCTACAGACAGGAATACATTCTTCCCTTCCGGAGTCTGAGAAAAGTGCATATACTCTCCCAACCAGCTTTCGATTCTACGCCGTTCATCATCATAGGATCGTGCACTCTTGCAGTCATATTCCGACCGACTCTTAAAGCCATAGACATAGAATTCCCGCATATAGGCACGGATCTTTTCAAAATTCTTAATGAGCTCGTTATAGGCCACAAGAGGCACCTCCTTTCTACTATGGAATAAGAATATCATAAAAGCCTCAGAAAGTAAAGATATGAAAACTTCCCTGTTCTTGCACCCCAGAGCAAGGAATTTTACAAACAAGGTGTAAAATCCCTGCGAAATGCAGACAATTGTATTATAAAAAGGCAACTGTAAAACAGGAGGTTATTTTAATGACAATTTTTGATGTACTGACTCTCATAGGGGGATTGTGCCTATTCCTCTTTGGCATGAATCTCATGGGGGATGCACTGGAACGAAGTGCCGGCAGCAAATTGGAAATGATGATTGGCAGGCTGACCACCGGAAAGTTGGCAGGACTCCTAACCGGTCTGGGGGTCACCGCTGTGATCCAGAGTTCTTCCGCAACCACTGTCATGGTAGTAGGCTTCGTCAACTCTAAGCTCATGACCCTGAAGCAGGCCATCCATGTCATTATGGGTGCCAACATCGGTACAACCGTAACTGCATGGATCTTGAGCCTTAGCGGTATTTCCGGCAACAACATATTCCTGAAGCTACTGAAGCCATCTTCCTTCACCCCTGTGCTCGCTCTGATCGGCATTGCCTTATTGATGTTTGCCAAAGGCACCCGAAAAAAAGATATTGGTATCGTTTTCCTGAGCTTCGCCACCCTAATGTTTGGTATGGAGACCATGAGTGGTGCAGTTTCCGGTCTAAAGGACATCCCCGCCTTCCGGGAAATGTTCCTGCTGTTTCAAAACCCAATTTTGGGCGTGATCGTCGGTGCGGTTCTGACCGCCGTGATCCAATCCAGCTCCGCTTCCGTAGGGATCCTGCAGGCTCTGGCAGTAACGGGGGCCGTCTCCTACGGCGCCGTCATCCCCATCATTATGGGGCAGAATATCGGCACTTGTGTTACAGCCATCCTTTCCTCCGTAGGTACTACGAAAAACGCCAGACGTGCCGCACTGGTTCACCTGTCCTTTAACGTCATCGGGACGGCCATCTGTCTCGCCCTGTATGTGGCGGTCAACGCCTTCCTGTCCCCCTCCCTCTTCGATGCTCCCGCAGGATATGCAGGGATCGCAACGGCTCATACCATCTTTAACATTGCCTGCACAGTTCTGCTCCTTCCCATGTCCGGTTTCTTGGAGAAGGTGGCATATACCCTGATCCCCGACACACAGCAACCCGAGGTGGTTCCCGAACTGGATGAAAGATTCCTTGCCACCCCGGCAATTGCTCTGGAACGCGCCCATAACCTCACTATCGAGATGGCTACCTTGGTAGCAGACACCCTCACAAACAGCCTCCGATGTTTGGATAAATACGACACAGTCAAAGCAGAACAGATCCGCAAGGCCGAGGACCGTGCCGATCATCTGGAAGACGTCATCGGTTCCTATCTTGTCAAACTGAGCGCCAAACCGCTCAACGAGGCAGAAGGGGCTACCGCTTCCATGCTCCTGAAAGCCATCGGAGATTTTGAACGGATCTCCGACCATGCTGTAAACATTCTGGAATCCGCAGAAGAAATGGGGGAAAAGGGCATCGTCTTCTCCGAAAGGGCAAAAGCCGAAATAGACTCCCTATCACGAGCCACCTTGGAGATCGTAGAGCTGTCCCGTACCGCTTTTATAACCGAAAGCGTGGAACAGGCCGTTGAGGTAGAGCCGTTGGAGCAGGTCATTGACCACATGCGAGAGTGCCTCCGTAGCAGACACATTGATCGCCTTCGGGAAGGTAACTGCCGTATCGAGTTGGGCTTTATTTGGAGCGATCTCATTACCGATATGGAGCGAGTTGCCGATCATTGCTCCAATATTGCCGGCTGTATCATTGATCAAAAAGATCGGAACATGAATCTCCACGAATCTCTCAAACTTTTAAAAATCGATAACCCCCACTACCGCGAAAAGTACGCGAAATATATGAAAAAATATCTCTCTCCCCTATAGCCCCCCATTGTAACCGGATCCAAGATTGCATTACCCCTAAAAATGTGCTATAATCAGCATAGATCGCCCTTTGCTTTATTCCCCAAAACCTCTGCGAGATTGAAATACACAGATCGGAGAGAGATACATGAGAAAGAAGATCTTTCGCTCCATTTTTATCGTTGCTCTTGTGGTACTCCTTGCAAGTATCAGCATCGCTACAAGTTTTTTGTACCAATATTTTAACAATTCCCAAGTCCAGCGCCTGAAAGCAGAATTATCGCTGGTTGCCGACACCGTCAATGCCATCGGGGTGGAATATTTCGAAGATTTCAATTCCTCTATCTTCCGTTTCACAGTGGTAGATGAAGACGGTACCGTTCTCTATGACACCCAGGCCGATCCCGACTCCATGGGAAACCACGCCGACCGCGAAGAAATCATAGAAGCCTTCCGAGACGGAGCCGGTAGCAGTGCAAGAAAATCCTCCACCCTAACACAGAAAACCTTCTACGAAGCCGTTCTGTTAGATAGTGGTGATGTGCTCCGCGTTTCTGTCAGTCAGTTGTCGGTCAGTGCCCTCCTTCTGGGTATGTTGCCCGCCATCCTTGCCATTATGGCCTTTTCCGCAGTAGTGGCTCTGTTCCTCTCCCATGGCATGGCAAAAAAAGTCACAAAACCCCTCATACACTTAGATCTGGATCACCCGGCAGAGAACGAAACCTACGAAGAGCTCACTCCCATTCTCACAAAGCTCCACAAACAGCATAAGCAAATCAAAACACAAATGCATGCCCTGCGCCGAAAATCCGATGAGTTCGAGCAAATCGTGTCCTCTATGAACGAGGGTCTGGTTCTGGTGGATGAGCACGGCATGATTCTGAGCATGAACGCCTCTGCAAAAAAGATCTTCGATATTAAAGAAGATCTCTCCGGCAGGGATTTCCTCCCGGTAGATCTAAACAGTAAAATGAGCCGTGCCATAAAGAGCGCCTTAGAGGGCAAGCACAAAGAATACACCGAACAGCGCAACGGTAACGAATATCATTTCACCATCAGCCCCATTATTTCCGACGACAAGGTTCTGGGTGCGGTTATTCTGGCCTTTGACGTTTCCGATCGGGCTTTTGCAGAACGGAACCGTCAGGAATTTACCGCAAATGTTACCCACGAACTGAAAACACCCCTGCAATCCATTATGGGCAGTGCAGAGCTTTTGGAAAACGGTCTTGTCCGCACAGAAGATATTCCCCGATTCGCAGGAACCATTCGGAAAGAATCCAGCCGTCTGGTATCTCTGATCAACGACATTATCCGTCTTTCCCAGTTGGACGAGAATCACGACCCCGTAACGGAAACGGTGGAACTATATGACGTCGCCACAGAAGTGGTGGATATTTTGACCGCCTCCGCCAACAAGAGGAATGTCACACTATCCATTACAGGAGAGTCCGGCACCATCTACGGCGTGCGCCGATATATCTATGACATTATCTATAACCTCTGCGACAATGCCATCCGTTACAATAAGGACGGAGGCTCCGTCGAAATCAAGATCGGTAAAATCGGCGGTCGTTCATTCGTAACCGTAGCCGATACCGGCATTGGCATTGCCCCGGAGCACCAGAGTCGTATCTTTGAGCGTTTCTATCGGGTAGATAAGAGCCATTCCAGAGAAACCGGAGGAACCGGATTGGGTCTGTCCATCGTAAAGCACGCCGTCCAGTATCACAGGGGAAAGGTCACCTTGGATAGCGAAGTTAACAAGGGCACCTGTATTACCATTCAGTTTTAGCACGCTCTATATAGTAACACCCACCGTAGATCTCTGCAAATCGAGATCCACGGTGGGTATTTTACCGATTATAGAATCTTAATTTCCCCATAATGCTCTTTCGGAAAATCGGCATTACAGGATATGTCTGCAAAGAGGGGCTTGAAGCGTTCTTGGAACAGCTTTAAAAGAGGGATGGTTACCTGTTGGATCTGGGGATGGGCAGCCTTGGCGCCACGGAGGGAGAAAAATTTCCGCCACTCCCGGAAATTATAGGTAACGGCAATCTCCGTTTTCAGAGAATTGGGAAGCACAGCGCGAGCTTCTTGTGGGGCGCCTAAAGAAATAAGTTTAAAGTAACTCGCCTCCGCATTTTCACAGGCTTCCTTCCAGATCTCATAACGAGGGGTGCCTTTTTCATAGAAAAAGGGCTCAATGACAGTGATCTCATTGCCGAATTTATCCAAGTTATAGTTGCAATATCTGGTGGATTCCTGGCTATAGCTTGCAATACGGTGTCTGACGATCTCATGGGAGACGCCCCTGTCCACCACAAAATATACCGTGACCTTCTCGTGCTCAATAACGGATTCATGTCCGTGTTGGATCATACGGCCGAGGAATTCCTCAGATGGCGTATCTGTGACTCTATCCTCGGATTTGTAGCAAATTCTGGCGGCTCGCTCGATATTCAGGAGTTTTTTCTCATCCAGCTCCGATTCAAAAAGATATACATAAGGCTTAAGGATCTGCATAGTATCATCCTTTCCGATTCTTGATTTCTCCTTCATTATACTCCATAACAGGGAAACAATCAAGCTATTGTTCCCAGCCGGTTTCTTCCGACGAAAAAAACACTTGACTTTTGCCCCGTTTTCGCATACAACATAGAGGACTAAATCACAGTTTATCGAGCTGTTAACGCACAAATTATCGTATCTTACCGTAGGGACAGGCCTCTGGACTGTCCGCTTGCACCGATTACGGAACATTTGGGGGCAGTCGAGGACGCCTGCCCCTACGGGTTCTATTGATAGA
>JAZREB010000497.1:0-4488 GCA_045660585.1 Faecousia sp.
GTCAATGCGAAGTAAATAACCATTGTGTTCTTTGCAATATGCTTTTGCGGCCAATAGAATCTGACGAAACTGTTCGGCATTGCTACATACCGGCCCCCGTGGTGCATAGAAAAGTCGTTTTTTTATATAAGGCGAAGGACAAGAATGTAGTGCTATGGATGCAATGATATTTCCCTCAGAGTCACGAATCATAATCCCATTCCATTCATAGTCCCCACGGCTTTTTCCATAATATGAGGTCTGCATATAATGACCCTTCGGATGGTTTGTTACAAACACATCCAATTCCTGTGCGTTTTCCAAATCTATATATTCTGTCATTCTTGTTCACCTCTTTGGGCGTTATCATAGCCGCAAAAAGCATCAAAACGGCAACACCCCATCAAGATTGTGGCATCTTTCAAAAAACTGTGATAAAATAATCATAAATATGCCATTTTGATGCCGGACTGATGTATCCTAATATAGAGGTGAAAAAATATGATACACATTCTTATTGTCGAAGATGAAAAACCCATTTCAAATCTCATTCGTATTAGCCTAAAACGAGCCGGATACAGCTGTGATTGTGCATACGACGGTTCAGAAGCACTCAATTATATTGAAAACCGCAGCTATGATCTCATACTGCTTGATGTAATGCTCCCTCAAATCGACGGTTTTTCTCTTATGGAATATATTCATCCTATGGGGATCCCTGTTATTTTCATTACAGCAATGAATGCTGTATCGGATCGAGTAAAGGGGCTCCGCATGGGTGCAGATGACTATATTATAAAGCCTTTTGAAATATTGGAATTGCTTGCCAGAGTAGAAGTTGTTCTTCGGAGATACAACAAAACCACCGAACTCATAGAGATCGGTGGGATCGTAATAGACACAGTCGCCATGACTGTTTTGAGAAACGATACAGAAGTAAACCTTACCAAAAAGGAATACGATCTTCTCCTTCTGTTTGCCCGAAACCCCAATGTTGCTTTGTATCGGGAAACAATTTACGAACGGGTTTGGAATGAAGATTTTCCGTACGGAAGCAAGACGGTAGATCTCCATATTCAAAGGCTTAGAAAAAAGGTCGGTTGGGAAAAGATATTAAAAGCCGTAAACAAAGTCGGTTACCGATTGGAGGCATAAATGAAGTTCAGAACAAAAATAACCCTCTGTATGGTATGGATTTTGGTCTTGTCTTTGGGCATAGGTGGAACCATGCTAATATGGTTTTCCTTTTCTGATGCATTAAGCCGAGAAAAGGAAAACCTACTACAGAGCTACCGTATCACAGCCTCAGTATTGGAAACAGCAATAGAAAATGCCAAAGGCAAGGAGCCTAAGGATGTTGTAAAAGAAACCTTTCAGCAGATGCAAGACCTCTTAGAGTGGAATTATGTCAGACTGTATCTAAACGATACAGAGATATACAAAAAAGGCGAAAACCTTCCTGTAGAGCCTAAGGCACCGGCCTTTGGGGAATGTCAGATATCCGTAATAGAAGCAAGCAGCTCTAAACACTGCATTTATCTCTGTGCCGGTATTACAGTGGACAATGATCGACTATTAGTCGCCATTGCCGGAGATATTACTCATGTTTACGAGTCACGTGATAGGATGCTATCTGCTTTCCGTAAAGTATTTCTTATCTCCTTGTCAGCAGGTAGTTTGTTGAGTGTCATGGTATCCGTTGCACTAACAAACCATCTTAGGAAGCTTTCTCGGGCAACCAGACAAATGACGAGGGGGAATCTATCCGTTCGATTACATACAAAATCCAAAGACGAAATCGGTCAACTCGCAACGGATTTTGATGATATGGCAGATCGCCTTGAACAGAGCATCACCGATATGGAAAATACCATGGCGGCGCAAGAACGTTTTATGGGAAGTTTTGCACATGAATTAAAAACCCCCATGACCTCTATTATCGGATATGCCGATTTACTGAGAACACAATCGCTGGACGAAAGAGACGCACAAGACGCTACAAATTATATTTTCACCGAAGGGAAACGGTTGGAGAGCCTGGCGAGAAAGCTATTACAGCTCCACTTGGCAAAACACGAAATGCCGGAACTTGAGCCTGTAGAAATGGACAAGTTTGTGGTAGGCGTAGTTAAGCAACTACGCCCCATGTATGAAAAGTCCGGCATCCGTTTGGAATGTCACACACAGCCGGGATCTTGGTCTATTGATACCGAGTTAATGACATCCGTACTGACAAATCTAATGGATAACGCCCGAAAAGCCATGGAGCAAGGCGGAAGGATTTTCGTATCAGTTGATTATCCCAATGATACCTGCCGTATTCGCATTGTAGATAACGGTTGCGGAATGCCTGCCGAGGTATTGTCCCATCTAACAGAGGCTTTTTACAGAGTAGACAAATCACGATCCCGAGCACAAGGTGGCGCAGGCCTTGGCTTGAGTTTGTGTAGAGAGATCATCCACTATCACGACGGGCATCTTAAATTTGAGAGCATGCCCGGAAAAGGGACATGTGTCAGCGTTCTTCTGAAAGGAGGAAGGAAATGAAGCGAGTATTTGCAATTCTTCTTTTTATATTGGCAATAATTGTAGGTCTGGCCGTCCCAGAACTCTGGCTCAATGGGCAAGATAGCATTCTCGACGCTGTGCAAACAATTGATCTTTCCGAACCTAAACTTCATTGGAACGATGATAAAGGTACTCATGTCGATTCCAAAAACTCAGCAGAAGAAATTGCCGAAAAGTTAGAACTGTTTGCAACCGACCCTGCTCTTCTTTTACCTCAAAGCATCTCTCCTGCTACTGATACATCCTGGGTCTATACACACGCCAAAAGTTTTCTTGATCTTCTGTTTGAACTGGAAACCGAAGTTACCGGGTATATCATAGAGTACCGATATGCATGGTTCGAAAGCGGAACCACCGTCCCAATATGGTCTATTGAAATGGTTCTCAATGGAATGTGGCATTGTTTCATTGATATTGATGAAGCAAGTGGCATTATCATGCGTTGTTCCATTCATTCCGCCGGTGCACCTTGGGAAGAACTTTTTCCTAACAGCTTTACAGACGGCAACCGTAATACCTCAGATTCCGCACTTCAAGAGCTGATTTCCTTTCGTTTCTGCGAAGCATTGAATACGCTCTATGCAATGAGTACCGGTGAATCTACGGATATTTCTGCATTTCCCGTTCCCGATCAGTGTTCCATAGCGATTTCAATCACAGATCAGCAACAAACAATCGCCCCCATTTTTTCTCTCTATATACATCCGGAAGAATCAATTATGTTTAATTATGCTCTAAATATTCCGGAAGAACCGGAAGAAGTTGTTGAATATAGTTAAGAACGGGAATGTACATTAGTTAAATGTTTGGTGCAATTGGTTCAAGAAATTTTTATAAAGCGTTTAAGAAAAAAGGGAGGTGGCTGTAAAATAGTCGTTCTTTTCAAAAATATCCCTCGTAAAAATTTGAAATTCCCCGAGAAAACAGGAATACCTCTCTGTTTTCTTGGGGAATATTTTACCTTATTTTGAATTTAGGGCTTTTTTACAGTCCCCTTTTTGCATGCAAATATCCAACGTGTTTCCATAGTATAAGTCAGCAGTAAATCAAATCATTCAGTACAATTTCCGTAGCAATGTGTCGCAGATTGTTCATTTTCCCTACCCACAATATTTGGTCTTGTACTTTCAGCTCCTCTGTAATACCATCAATATCAGCAAACCGTGTGACGATCCGGTCAAACATTTTCGTTGCCTGTAAATCGATCTCTGCAAGGTAGCTGTTCAATGTGCCATTCCACAGCATTTCTCGGTATACTCCCGGTCTGTGCTTTTTAAGATAGGATAGATGCCGTTGTCCCCAAGGACCGATAGGTGCTTCTTCCAACTCATCCTCTCCGGCGAGAACATAATAGGCCCCATTGAGTTCAAAGGTCAAGCCATTTTCGGGTTCATAAATAGTGTCCTTCATTTATATTTCCTCCTTGTTTTAGTTTCTGTCTTGATTGTACACAAGGATACCCCAGAAGTCGAATGTACCACATGATAAATTTATTTATTTCTTTTATTCTAGGAAAATGCATGTATCCTGTAGGTACTTGCAGAAAATATAGTTTTGTGTTAATATTTTACTAAAGAAGCGAGAAGTAAAGTACAGAAAGCAAAAATGAATTGAGGACTATTTTCTACAGAAAAGAGTGTAATGACTATGAATAGAGAAATTAATTTGATTCAACTTGCAAATATAATTCAAAATTATAGAAAAGGGGAACTAGATTTTACACTAGATATCGATCATATAAGCAAGTGGCTATCTCAGTTTTCACCAGAAAACCAAGATGTAATTCTTCAGGAAACTTTACATGTGTTTCAAGAGTGGTATTTCTCTAATAAGTACGTAGATGAAAAAGTTGATCGGATCCCTAACTATCTTCAGAAAAAGTATCATTATTCGACTATTCATTCGGCATTAAGTTCGGTGTCTTTTTTAAGCGTGCAAAAA
>JAZREB010000498.1:0-3200 GCA_045660585.1 Faecousia sp.
CGATCCGACTTCCGTTTATTCCTCCTATAACAACGGCTATGTAGACTCTGCCGCCGGGATCGCCGGTGGTATCGTGGGCTACATTTCCAGCTCCTCTAACGTAACCATTAACGCTTGCTACCATGCAGGTACCCTGACGCACACCGCAGGAAAGACCGGCATGATCGGTTTCTATAACACCGGCTCTACTAACCCCATTGCAAGCATTACGGTGAAAAACTGTCGTTCCACCGCCTCTATTAAGAGTAGCTCCATTACAGATAACTCCTCTCTGGAAACCTATTCCGGCAACGGCAAGAAAACCGCCGCACAGATGGTCTCCTCCGCTACAGCTATGAGCAGTGCCTATATTTATGACTGCGAATGGATCAACAGCGGTTATCCCGTCCTGACATGGCAGAACACCACCACCCTCCCCGAGGATCTGGTACTGACCACTGTGGCACAGCTCCGCATGGTAGCCTTTATGGTCAACAGCGGTGCGGACAACTTCTCCGGCAAGACCATCCGTCTGGGCAAGGACATCGATCTGGATTCCAGAGAATGGGTTCCCATCGGCGGTAACAACCTGACCGACACCGCAGGCACCTCCTTCAAGGGCACCTTTGACGGTCAGGGCTACACCGTTTCCAATCTGAAGATCTCCACAGGTCACTATTACTTAGGCTTCTTCGGCACCATCGGCGGTACTGTTAAGAATTTCGGCATTACCTCCGGCAGTGTCACAGGTGCCAATAAAGTCGGCGGCCTGTGCGGTACCGCCTCCGGCACGATTTCTAACTGCTTCAGCCGTGTCACCGTAGATGCCACCAATAACGCAGGCGGTCTGGTTGGTATGGCAAGTAACCTTGCCATCGAGAACTCCTACGCAAAGGGAAGCATCTCCTCCGACGGCAATGCCGGCGGTCTGGTTGGCTATTACTCCAGCAGTGCCACAAAGGCAACCATCACCAATTCTTATTCCGCTTGCTCCTTGAGTGGCAAGAATAATGGCGGTCTGGTTTGCAGTATCAATTCCTCTGTTCCTACTACCGGCGTGACCATTACCAATTCCTACGCTCTCAGCGGCACCTCTCTGGTGTATTCCTCCACAGGCTATACCTTAAAGAGTGGTTCCTCCCAATCCGCCGCAAATCTGAAGGCAAAGGCCGAAACCTTAGGCTCTGCCTTCATCGTGGACGGATATATCCCTCAGAACAACGGTTATCCCGTTCTCACCGTAAACACCTATAAGAGCCCCAACATGACCGTTCTGACCGCCAATGCAGAAGGCATTTATGAGATCTATACCGCCCGGGAGCTTCGCAGTCTTGCCTATATGGTCAATGTGAAGAAGACTTCCTTTGCAGATAAGACCGTCCGCCTCATGGCAGACATTGATCTGGAGAATACGGAATGGACTCCCATCGGCGGTAATGCCTCTGTAGACGGCTCCAGCCCGGCAAAATTCAGCGGAACCTTTGACGGAAACGGCCACAAGATTTATAACCTCTCCGTAACCGCAGGAAACTTCTATGTGGGCTTCTTCGGCGATCTGGGCAATGCCACCGTAAAGGATCTGGGCATTGAAAGCGGTATCGTCATCGGCGAAGGAAAGGTCGGCGGTCTGACCGGCACCATCCGCAGTAACGTCACCATCACGAACTGCTACAACAAGGCCAATGTCCGTGGCAAAGCCGCCACCGGCGGCGTAGTAGGCATGGTAAGCGGCTCAAATTGCACTGTAGAAAACTGCTACAACGCAGGCTCCGTGGGAGCTAACAACTCCTATGGCGGTGTGGTAGGCTACTACTCCGGCTCCGCCTCCAACACTGTGGTTCGTAACTGCTATAACAGCGGCGATACCGCTTACGGCATCTTAGGCACCACTGCCACCGCCGCTACAGGTTCTGTGGTGAACTGCTACACCGTAGACACCACCGAGGCAGTAGGAACCGCAAATTCCGTCACCCTGACAACTGTACAAAAGCTCTCTGCCGCAGATCTCCGTGGGGCTATCTCCACTCTGGGAAGCGCCTTTACAGAAGACTATTTTGCAAGCAACCGTATGTTCCCCGTCCTTACTTGGGAAATTGGGGATCGGAAAACCACCCTGACTGAGACCGCCGGTGTCTACAAGATTGGAACTGCCGATGAGCTCCGTCTCCTGTCCTCCATGGTACGTCGTGGTAATAATTTCAGTGGGAAAACCATTGAGCTTACCGACGACATTGATCTGGAAAACATTCTCTTCCTCCCCATCGGCGGTAAGGATGAGACCACCAACTACTATTTCCGTGGTACCTTCGACGGCAAGGGTCATGTGATCCGTAACCTGAATGTTATGGAATTGAAGCAGGGCTATGCCGGTCTCTTCGGCTATGCTACCGGTGCTGTGATCCAAAACCTGGGCATTGAAAGCGGTACCGTTATGGGCTACACCCGTTCCGCCGCCTTTGCCGCAGTCATCCAGAAGGGAACTGTGATCCGCAACTGCTACAACAAGGCCATGGTCTACGCAGATACGGACAGCGGTGCCTTCGTCAGCATGGTATCCGGTGCCAATGGCATTGTAGAAAACTGCTACAACATGGGTGTTGTCAACGCCAAGAAGCGTGGCAACAACTCCGCCGGCCTCATCGGCTATCTGGCAAGTGACGCAACTGATTTTGTCCTGCGTAACTGCTACAATGTGGGGAACTACTACGGCCTCATCGGTGTCGTAAACACCTCTACTACCGGTGCCAAAACCGAAAACTGCTACAGCGTAGGCACCGTAAACATCATCAAGACAAAAGCAAAGATCTCCATCATCGACACTACACAGGTCAGCGGTGAGACACTGAAGGGCTATGCCGAGATCCTGGGCTCTGCTTACGAGACCGACACCCTGGATCTAAACAAGGGTTATCCCGTCCTGACATGGCAGAACAATCCCATGGAGCCGGATACCCCCGTAGAACCCGACGTTCCCACGGAACCCGAAGATCCCACGGAACCCGAAGATCCCATGGAGCCTGTTTTGGACGAAAGTCTGAAGTTGGGTCATACCCTGAACTTAGCAAGTGATATTTCCATCAACTTCGCTGTTTCCAAGGCTCTGTTAGAGGGCTTCGATATGGACACCGTATATCTGGAAACCACAGTCCCCGTATACGAGGGCAATGAGCAAACCGGTACAGAAGTACTCAAGATCCTTCCTGTAGATAAGGGTAATTATT
>JAZREB010000499.1:0-2524 GCA_045660585.1 Faecousia sp.
AACAACGAGGGTTCTGCACATAAGATTCTGCCAAGATATAGCTATAGAATCCCCTTGGGCATACCTCTGCTATAATAATATACCTCTTTGAGGCTTTTGTCAACAAAAATCGAACAACAGAATGAACAAAAATGTGTCCTAAACCATAGCATAATACGACTCAATTTGGGCATTTTGACAAAAAACGTCCAAAAAATTGGGATTTCACCCCTTTTTTAGGGCTATTTTTTTGTTCGGTAAAGAAACATAAAGGGTCTAAAGCCGGGGGAAAGAGGAATTTCCAGGGGAAGGAGAGGCGGAGGATAGGGTTTGGTAACGGTTTTGGGTCTCTAACAGGAAATAGGTCAGAGCCAAAAGGTCTGCGGTACCTCCGGGGGACAGGTTCTCACGGATGAAGCAATCATCCAGCTCTTCCAGAGTGTCCGAATGAGGATAGGGATCTTTCTGCAAGATGGTATCCAATTCCTCTTGGAGCCGAGTATATCGCTCCGGACTGCTACGGGAAATGAGACAGGTATCCGGCTCCTCTTTCAGCATAGCAAGGAGCGCGCCAACCCCGGCTCTGTGTAAGGAGTGCCCCATACTTAGTCCCCTGCATAAAACAGGGAGACCTGTGTGGAGTACTGCGGGAAAGCCCCTTTCCCCCTGACCTCTGGCTCCTGTGATGCCATGGGTACAGTAGAGCTGTTGACCCTTGGTTTGCGCCTCTTCCTTGGAGAGAGAGGACAGATCACGGCTGACCAGATCCTTACATAAGAGAGCGCACTCTCCGCAGAGCTCTTCCGGGGAGGCATCTTTGCCCAGCTTTCCGGCGGCGGCGCAGAGAAGACCCAGACTGAAGATCGCTCCCTTGTGGGTGTTGACCCCACAGGTGGCACGGAACATTCGGGCTTCTGCCAGGCGACCTGCAAAGCGGAGGTCTGCAAAGAGGGCATCGTGGGTCTTGCTCCTCCCTTCTCTTCCCAAACGGGCACACTCTGTAAAGTAGGGAGCCAATGCGGCGACAGAGGCGGAAAAGCGGAACAGATCCATATCCTTGTGACTGCCTTGATTCCGCAGATCCACCAAGCCGGGCTTGGGTGTGGTATACAGCTCCCACAGTAGAGCTTGGATAGCAAGGGAACCGATGTCCCCTTCATATTCCCGGTCTATGCCCAATTGCAGTAGATGCCATGTTTCCTCTTGCAGATCGGATAGGGTATGGGTACCTCTGCGGCGACAGACGCGGGCATCCTCTCCGCAGAGGAGGCAGGGACGGGGGGTATTTCGGCTCAGCTTTTCCCCGGTGGAGGTCAGCACATCGAAATCAAAGAGGCGACCTATGGGGGTGCTGTCCTCGATCCGGGTGCAGATATCCTTTACGGTGTGGGGATCCCGGTTTACAACAAAATAGCCCTGACAGCCTGTATCCTCGGAGGTACAGATCTCCTCATAGAGGAAAGGTCGGAGTTGGGCAGAAAGGAGCTTGCACCCCAACAGGAACCCACTTGTGATCAGGGGACTGTTTTTGGTAGGCCCCGGAATGTTCATGGTAAAGGATATTAAAGCAGTGCCGTATTTTTCCAGCAGCTCCTTTTGCCTCTGTGCCCGTTGCTCACGGGCAAGGAGTAGTTCTTGCAGTTCCATCTTATTCCCAACCGGGTCTCTGAGACTTGATGGTCAGTTCCTTCAGGATCTGATCGGAATGCTCACCTACACAGCCTACCATATAATACAGTTTGTGGAAGCGGTCATAGACGTAGTGATGGAGGAGACGGAAGCCCTTGACCTGGGAGGTGTTGCTCACATGGATCCGGGGACCGGTGCAGGGATGGCACTTTCCGCCGATGGAAACATGTTGATCGTCTACATAGGCAATGGGAAGTGCCTCGGCAATTAGCTGATTCACCTTTTCTTCTAATTCGGCAATGCTGATAGAGGGACGATTCTTAAAATACATGGAAAATCCGTGCTTAAAGTCGGAATGTCCGCATTGAGCCAGATCTTCGGGAGGCAGGCACATTTCGCACAGGTCTTCTGCGGTGTGCGCCATGAGACGGTAGGGAAGGGATTCGTGGACGACCTTGCGGATCTCCTCGGGAGAGGGACCGAACAGGTTGGGTCGGGCAATGAGCACCTGCTCACCGACACCGATGAGGAGATTTGCGTTGGCACCCAACAGGGGGTATACCAGTTCAAAATGCTCGACAATAACACGCTTGTTATTCTCCAGAGCGATAACAATAGCCTCTGCCAGCTCCGTCATCTGAGTAAAGCCGTTCTCGAAACGGATGTCGACATGGTAGGTATGGGGGGCGAAGAATCCACGGATCTCACCTGCACTGAGAAGGGGCAGGGGGCGCATATAAATGCCGTTATCGTCATTGGTCAGTTCCAGACCGGGGAACATACCACGGATCAGGGCGCTCTTACCTGCACCGGACTCGCCGATAATGCCGATGAGCTTATCGGTGGGGGACAGGTACTGCTGGGCGATCTGTAGACCCAGCTCATACATACGTGTGTGACCTCTGGGGGCGTAGTA
>JAZREB010000500.1:0-3327 GCA_045660585.1 Faecousia sp.
TCTCCGTCTACCAAACGAAAGAAACTGCTAAGAAAGAACGGAAACTGCTCCACATTGACCATATGGGAATCGCGGCCTTTGCTCTTGCGGCGATCCTTGGAACCGTAGTTGGCAAGATCAAGATCCCCATGAGTTCTGCCGGACTCACTGGCACATGCTTCTCTCTCACCACAACCGGTGGTTGCTTGATGGTTTCCTTGCTGTTGGGTCATTTCGGCAGAGTGGGTCGTATCAATATTACCCCCGAAACATCTACCCTGAAACTGTTCCGGGAACTTGGTCTTGTTCTCTTCCTGGTAGGCGCAGGTATCCCCGGCGGTGCAGATTTCGTTGCAAACTTTAACCCCATGTATTTTGTATATGGTGTGATTATGACCATCGTACCCATGGTTCTGGGTTTCATTTTTGCAAAGTACGTAATGAAACTGCCTCTTCTTAATAATCTGGGCTCCATTACCGGCGGTATGACCAGTACCCCTGCACTGGGTACTCTTATCAGCACCGCAGGCACAGAGGATGTTGCCGCCGCTTATGCTGCAACCTATCCCATTGCCCTCATTGCCGTTGTTCTGATTTCTCAGTTTATTATCTTGATTTTCTAATGATAAATACATAAAAATAACCCCTGACCATCAGCTAATCACTCTGAAGGTCAGGGGTTACTTTTCATTCATTTTTGTATCTAACATCATTGGTTACCTCTCTTTCTGTAGGGTAGCACGGCTCCGATGGTGAATTGCTTCCGTAGACAATTCCTGAGGCAGATACGAACCCGGGGATCATATATAAACGGAAGAGAAGGAGAGCCGTCCTTCATATATTCACAAAGAAGAGGATCCTCTGTGGTACCAACAGATGAGATATCTTCCTTGTGTCTTTAGTATACACAAATATTATCCAAAATGCAAGATGGAATACTATACAAAATGCACCAAGAAAAATCGTATATATCTTACAAATTGTGCGAAATGCACATATGTCGAAATGCAATATTTTAGAAATTTCTAATTTTATGACTTCCCAAATGGAGAAATTTGTGATATAATGGAACTGTATTCTGAAACAAATTACAATCTTCCGGCTATATTTCGGAGGATTGAGAATGGAGAGATATCATGTATAAGATCGTTGAGAAAAAGGTTCTGAATCCCACTGTGGTACAGTTGCAGATCGAGGCACCCCTGGTCGCTAAGAAGGCTAAGCCAGGTCAGTTCATCATCCTCCGTGTGGATGAGACCGGCGAGCGTATTCCTCTGACTGTTGCCGGCACCGATGCCGAAAAGGGCACCGTTAAGATCATCTTCCAGATCGTCGGTGGTACCACCGAAAAGCTGAGCCACAAGGAAGAAGGCGAGTACATTCAGGACTTCGTTGGTCCTCTGGGCGTTGCCACTCACCTTGATGGTCTCAAGAAGGTTTGCATTGTTGGTGGCGGCGTTGGTTGCGCTATCGCCATGCCCATTGCTGAAAAGCTCCATGAAATGGGTGTAGAAGTCACCAGCATCATTGGCTTCCGTAACAAGGATCTGCTGATTCTTGAGGATGAGTTCCGTGCATGCTCCAATACTCTGCGAATCATGACCGATGACGGCTCCTATGGTGAGCACGGCAATGTTACCGTACCCCTGAAGGAAATGCTGGAACAGGGTCAGGATTTCGATATGATCATCACCATTGGACCCCTGATTATGATGAAGTTTGTCGTTGCTACTGCTAAGCCCTTCGGCACTCCCGTAACCGTTTCTATGAACCCCATTATGATCGACGGAACCGGCATGTGCGGTGGCTGCCGTCTGACCCTTAATGTTGACGGCAAGAAGGTTACCAAGTTCGCTTGCGTAGACGGCCCCGATTTCAATGGTTACGAAGTCGATTTTGACGAGGCTATGTCTCGTGGCAGAATGTATTTTGATTTCGAGCGTCATGCTCATGATGCCGCTTGCAACCT
This sequence comes from Faecousia sp., assembly GCA_045660585.1. Classification (GTDB taxonomy): domain Bacteria; phylum Bacillota; class Clostridia; order Oscillospirales; family Oscillospiraceae; genus JAZOXB01. The sequence continues at coordinate 1,949 of JAZREB010000500.1, forward strand.
GTTTAAGAAGGAGGTCAACTAAAATGGCAAAGGCTAATATGTCTCTCACCCGTAACGCAATGCCCACACAGGATCCTCAGGTTCGTGCTCATAACTTTAGCGAGGTTGCTCTCGGCTATACCGAGGAGACTGCTATTGACGAGGCTAATCGTTGCCTGAATTGCAAGAATATGCCTTGCGTAGATGGTTGCCCCGTTAAGATCCATATTCCCGAATTCATCCAGAAAATCAAAGAAGGCGAGTTTGAAGCTGCCTATCAGATCATTTCTCAGTCTTCTTCTCTCCCTGCAGTTTGCGGCAGAGTTTGCCCCCAGGAGACCCAGTGTGAGTCCAAGTGCATCCGTGGCATTAAGGGCGACAGCGTTGGTATCGGCCGTCTGGAGCGTTTTGTTGCCGATTGGCACAACACCTTCTGCACCGAAGAACCTGTTCGTCCCGAGTCCAAGGGTCACAGAGTTGCTATCGTTGGTTCCGGCCCCTCCGGTCTGACCTGTGCAGGCGACCTTGCTAAGAAGGGTTATGATGTTACCGTTTTCGAGGCTCTCCATACTGCCGGTGGCGTTCTGGTATACGGCATTCCCGAGTTCCGTCTTCCCAAGGCTATTGTTGCCAAAGAAGTCGAGACCCTGGAAAAGCTGGGCGTTAAGATCGAGACCAACGTTGTTATCGGTAAGACTCTGACCATCGACGAGCTCTTCGACATGGGCTATGAGGCTGTGTTCGTAGGCTCCGGTGCAGGTCTGCCCAACTTTATGAACATTCCCGGTGAGGCACTCAAGGGTGTCTATTCCGCTAATGAGTTCCTGACTCGTAGCAACCTCATGAAGGCATATCTGGATCAGCCCGAGACCCCCATTATGAAGGGCGGTAATGTTGCTGTTGTCGGTGGTGGTAACGTTGCTATGGATGCTGCCAGAACGGCTCTCCGTCTGGGTGCAGATAAGGTCTACATCGTCTACAGACGTTCTATGGAAGAGCTTCCTGCTCGTCGTGAGGAAGTGGAACATGCAGAGGAAGAGGGCATCGAATTCCGTCTCCTGTGCAATCCCGTTGAGATCCTTGGCTACAACAATCCCGAGGATCCCAGAGATCCCAAGAACGGCTTTGTTACCGGCATGCGCTGTGTTAAGATGGAACTGGGCGAGCCCGATGCAAAGGGCCGTCGCCGTCCTGTAGAGATTCCCGACAGTGCATTCGAGATTGACGTTGATACTGTTATCATGTCCATCGGTACTTCTCCCAACCCCCTGATCAAGTCCACTACCGAGGGCTTGGAGGTCAACTCCAGAGGCGGTATCATCGTTAACGAGGATGGTTTGACCTCTCGTAACGCTGTTTATGCCGGTGGCGATGCTGTTACCGGTGCGGCAACCGTTATT